>JAGGXK010000050.1 GCA_021163115.1 Desulfurococcales archaeon
CAATAAAAGCAATCTGAGATTGAGATATTAAATTTTTCTAAAGACCTTGATCATAGTTTATATTAATTGGATATTATCTTTATTAATTTCCTACTCTAAATACTGCAGCTATGTATATGCAGCTATGTATAGAGTCCTAAAATCTAACTTATACTTCTTCATTAGATTTGATGTTTGGTGTTAATGGATTAGAGAGGTTTAAGGTAATAACGTAAGGAGTGCTTAAGTTGAGTAACACTAAATATTATGGTGAAATATTCAGTGGAACATAGAATTAGTATGTCTTACTTCTCTGTACATCAGACAAAATATATTATGCATTGAGACATTTAATAAACTGGTTAAAATATGAGTGAGGAAGGTTTTGAATTAATCTCGGATGAAGAACTCAAAGAGGAAGTATGTAGAGTAATGAAAGCATTATATCAAAGAAGCCTAATTTCTGCTTTAGGAGGTAATGTAAGTGCTAGGGCTCCAGATGCAAAAGAGTTTTGGATTACGCCTAGCGGTGTTTTTAAGGGTGCTGTAGAGACTGATGACTTGGTTAAGCTTGATCTAGAGGGTAATTTAATAGAGGGTTTTCTTAGGCCGTCAATTGAATGGCCTCTGCATGCTGCAATCTATAAGAATAGGCCGGATGTTAACGCTGTTGTACATGCACATAACCCCTTCACGCTTGGGCTTGCTCTCTCAGGTATAGGGTTGAAACCGATATCTGTAGAAGCAGTTATGGTTTTGAGAAAAGTTGAAATAGTTCCTTTCGCCTTTCCCGGGACTGATAAACTTGCAGAACTCGTAGGTAAAGCTGCTTCTACTGGAGCCAGAGCTTTAATCTTACAAAATCATGGTATTGTAGCTATGGGTGCAAATCTTTTAGAAGCGGAGGCTGTAGCTGAAACTCTTGAAGAAGTAGCTATAGCTCAATATGTATCTATGTCTCTAGGAAAAGAACCTCCCACGATTCCTGAAAAAGACATAGAGCTTTACATGAAACTTTATAAAATGTAGTCTTCCGGTGTTATATGTGCCAGAATGGTTCGGCTATACTGGGAGAATCCTCTATGTAGATTTAACAAATGAGAAGACGGAGATAAGGGAGTTAAAAGAAGAAGAAGTAGACATGTTTATTGGAGGAATTGGGTTAGCTACTAAAATTTTAGTTGAGGAAATGGATCCTCTTGTAGATCCTTTAAGTCCTGAAAATATTCTTGTATTTATGACAGGGCCATTGACTGGCACTATGGTTCCTTCATCAGGCCGTTATGTAGTTGCTGCTAAATCACCGTTAACCTTGGCTTGGGGAGAAGCGCATGCCTCTGGTTTCTGGGGAGTTGAACTAAAGAAGGCTGGTTTTGACGGAATAGTCTTGAAGGGTAAAGCGACTAGTCCAGTATATCTATGGATACATGATGGAGAGGTAGAGATTCGTGATGCGACACAATTGTGGTGTTTATCGACGATTGATACAGATATTAAACTTAAGGAAGATTTAAGGAAAGATATACGGGTAGCTGCTATAGGTCCTGCAGGTGAAAAAGGGGTTAGGTATGCAAATATATGTAACGATATTACACCTGACGGTCCAAGAGTAGCTGGACGTACCGGTATGGGAGCTGTAATGGGGTCAAAAAATGTTAAAGCTATAGCAATTAAGGGAAATGGTAAAATCCCTGTTAAAAATGCTGGAAGGGTTAGAAGTATTATTAGACGGATACTGCCTCTTATATTATCTTTTCCGACTACTCAGATTCATGCGGTTTCTGGCACACCTGGTGAAGTAGAAGAGTTTTATGAATATGGTGATATGCCGATAAAGAATTTCACTGTCGGTATATGGGATCGTATAAAAAATATAACCGTTAAACGCTTTAAAGAACTAGGTATTATTAAGGGACATAGAGCCTGCTGGGCTTGTCCGATACACTGTTGGAAATATGCTGAAACAAAGGATACTAAAGGTAGAGCTGCAGAATATGAGACGATAGCTTCTCTAGGCTCTCTTCTAACTATCGACGATCCATTCTATATAACTAAGGCAAATGACCTATGTAATAGGTATGGTATCGATACTATTTCAACGGGAGTAACTATTGCCTGGGCAATTGAATCATTTGAGAGGGGATTGTTGACAAAGGAAGATACTGGTGGTTTAGAGCTAAGATGGGGAGATCCAGAGACTGTACTTAATCTAATAAAGATGATTGGTGAGAGAAAGGGTTTCGGGAAACTGCTTGGCGAAGGTTGTAGGCTTGCTTCAAAGACCATAGGTAGAGGAACAGAAAAATACTGTATGCATGTCAAGGGTTTAGAGGTTCCTATGCATGATCCAAGAGCTTTCAAGGGAATGGGACTACAGTACGCAACTTCTAACAGAGGAGCATGCCATTTACAGGGCCTAGTTTTTAGGATAGAACAAGGACAGAGAGTATACGATTTAAAAATCTATGAAAGACCTGATAGATTTAGCGTAGAAGGAAAAGGTAGGATAGTTGCCGTTATGGAGATGTGGCATGAAGTAATAGAGTCTATGATAATATGTAAGTTTACAGATATTCCACCAGCTCATCTAGCCGGACTATATTCTCTCATAACTGGGAAGAAAAGAAATGTTCAACAGCTTTTAGAGGCTGGACGGCGAATATTTACGCTCAAACGTATGTTTAATGTAGCTAATGGTATCCGTAGAAAAGACGATACCTTGCCAGAAAGATTTCTTAAAGAGCCTCTGAAAGATGGAGGTGCTAAGGGTCAGGTTGTTGAACTAGAGCCTATGTTGGTTGAATATTATAAATATATGGGTTGGAATGAGGAAGGTATACCTAGTAAAGAAACCTTGCAAGAACTTGGAA
>JAGGXK010000003.1 GCA_021163115.1 Desulfurococcales archaeon
AGGCATTATTCCCTCGCTAAGCATACTCATTATATTCTCTGACTCACTACTAGATGGATCAAGTTTGTAAACCCTAGACTCGAGAGGCGGGGGCTGAGTAGGCTTAACTACAACAGTTCCTCCATTCTCTCTCCTTATTTCAAAAATGGGCTCAGCTATAGCCACCTGGATCTTCTCAGCCTTGTAGGCTGCCGGTACATCACCCATTGTAGCAGGTATTATTGACTTTGTCGCAATAGGTATTTCTCCACGGAAATCCGTTACAAGAAATAATATATATCTGTCACCAAGGCGTGTATACAGGAGATCTCCTAGCCCTAGGGTATAGTTTCCTGTAACAACTATCTCAACACTACTGCCTGTAAGACTATATATCATACCAATAGGCTCCTGCACAATGAATCACCTATAGCCGTACCTCATACGCGTTGTTGGGGAAAATACTTGCTCAAGAATACGGATCACTTTATCATCCCCTAGCCGGGGAAGCAGTGCAAGGACTGCATCAGTAAAGAACTTGTCAAGCTCCCCCCTCATACGTACAAGGCTATCAACCTCCATAAAACCATAGGGGGGTTCAGAGGAGATCCTTGTCCTATAAACATACATTGTGTGAACAACATTTGATACAAAGCTGTTAATATGGGGAACTATATCCTTGTAGAAGTACACACTCCCCCTCCTATATCCTATCACAGGGGCTTCAGAGTATATATCAAGTGTAAACACGTGCTTACCATCCATTGTTAAGGGAAACCTTACAACAAACACATTGTTATAGGGATACACTATCCGGTTAAACATCTTAATAATCTCAAGTACCTCACTAGCACCAAGACCCCCCTCCTTCAAATACTTGTTAAGTAATTCAACAACCTCCTCAGCACCATCTCCGTCAATTATACTATATAGATTACAGAGCTCCTCTTCACCATAGTATTGCCTAAACAAGTCTTGGCTTCTAATTATTCTTGTAGAACTTGTTGTTTTAGACAAACCTATTATCCTTGCCATGTTCTTTTTCAAAGACTTAACATCATACCCTGTCAGTATCGAGGCTATGTGAAGCCCATCAATCTCTCCAAGAATCCTTGGCTCTCTTACAGAAAACCATCTAATCAAGCTACCATCAAGTACTACGTACTCTAAACCATTTTCCCTTAACCTAGAATACATTTTTACAGCATAAGCTAGCTCAATAAGGCCTTCAAGATACTTAGAGATCCTCCTTAAAGCTTTTGCTCCACCAATGCGTGGAGATGGGGGTGCTGAAGAAAACAGCTTATTTAGTTCCCTAGAAACCCTTTCTGCATCATATCTTGTTTCAAACAATAACCCCTTTGAGACAGGGCTTCTTATTCTTACAACAACTCTGTAGCCGTTTCCAGCTCTACGCCTACTAGTATAGACTATAACCAGTTCTACAGGCTCTACACCAAGTAGTTGTTTAAGAGAATAAAGCCTGCCATCCTCACTACGCATAATACCTGCTACCTGTAACGGGATAATGTTTGCTACATCAAGCTGGTAGCTTGTAAAGCCTGCATCAACGAATCCTATAGGCTTCCTAGGGTACTCACTAAGCTTTACAGGCTTATAGAACCTATTGTATACTCTACGCCTAATAGCTGCAACAGGATCCTTGGCTGAGACAATGTACTCATCCCTTAGATCCCTTAGAAGGCCTTCAAGTACATCAAGAATGTTATTGAGGTGGAAGCTCATCAACAATCTCCTCCAGTATAGGCTCTATATCCTTATACAGCTTCTCAATAAACTCTGTCTTCTTTACATCACTTGTCCTCTCCTCACCAATTATATCAAGAATAGCCTTGATCTTCTCGGGCTCTATCTTCAGGCCTTTCTTTGAAACAAAATCCCTTATAGCAGCAAGCTCAAGCTCTTCACGATTCTCAGGTGGAGTAATTAGGGTTATTTCTGGGAGGAAAACCTCCTCTAAACCCGTTTCTCTTATATGGAACACTGTCTTATACTCTCGTTCAAGCCTACTAAGTTCCTGGATCAACGTAGAGTACTTGTCCCGTGGAAGCTTGTCTATGGTCATTAAAACTACTTTAAACTCTCCACCTAGATCTCTTGCAAGTTTCTTAGCGTAATCTAGTACATCTTTCTCACTAGTATAAACGATCCTATCATAGGCTATTTCTACACCAAAACCATTAAAGATACTTTTCATCAATGGTTTATCCCTGTACACGTCCACCAATAGAAACCTTCTATCCCAGCCTTCCTGCCTAAGTTTGTAGGTTTGGAGAAGATCATCCATATCTCTGCCAACTGGTGTTCCCGGGTAAGCTATGTTTCCTTCTGCTTCATGGAACAGGGGTATCGGGTAGTGTATATGGCCTAGTGCTATATATTTTACCGTGCCAGGTATAGCCATTAAAGCCCTGTCATGGGCTATAACGGCTTTGCTATACCTCCAATAGTATTTCTCTGGATCATATCCTGCAAACTTTACACTAGTATGAGCTATAAACACGTTAACCCTACTGGTATCTAGATCCTTGAACCTAAGCCTACGTGATTCAAGATACTCCAACTCCCTATTATTCCTAAGACCAGGGAGGCCATAGAATACTAGATCACCCAGCTTTAATGGCTCAAGATACATTATTCCATCCCTGCCGATATGGTAGCGTGGAATGTTAACAAGACCTGCATGCTCCAGTACGGCAAGGAGATCCTGCCTACTAATACTTGAGTCATGGCTGCCGGGTACAACAACCGTGTAGACACTGTTGTCACGAAGCATTCTAAATCCTTTTATAACTCTAAGCAGTAATTCATAGTTTTCAATCCTAGGTTTCTCAAACAGGTCACCAGCTATAACAACATAGCCTATATCCTCGGTTAAAGCATACTCAACAATTTTCTCAAAAGCATGCAGATTAGCATACTTGAGATGCCTGCCCCCAAAAGCCCCTATATGTAGGTCGGCTGTATGAAGCAACAACTCATGAATCCTCCTCCACAATACAGCCTAGGATACTCCCCAGTCTATCATTAGCACTTATACCATATATAAAATGAATACATAGATTAACTATTTCACCCTTAGAACATCAGAGAGTACTTATTTGAACACAACAATTCATAACCATGTATAACCAAAAGCTAACGAACCAGTATGGTTTGTTAAAGAAAAGGTTTTTAATAAACAATGAAGCCCACTATAACCCTTATATGGTAGCCTGTCTCAATTATAGTGAATCTAGCAGTAAGAGACAGCCTTACATTGAGTATACTTATTTTCCTGATCACGGTTATAGTATTGTATTGAGTGATAGGGGTTGGTTGATCCCATTAAGAAGCTTAAGGCTGCTGGTCTTGGCAGGTTTCAGGTAATGGCTTTGCTTCAGGCCGCTAGATACTATGTATTCTACGGTGATCTTGATAAGGCTAAGAGTTTTGGATTGAATAGAGCAATATTCTATGCATGGGCAAAATATTATGGACCCCATACCCAGAGATGGAGAGCTACTAGGCTTGAAGTACTTCTTAGAAAACCTGCTAAAGAAAGGAAGGGAAGGTGTCCAGAAGGCTATACAGATGTTCTTGGTGAGTGTATCCAGGTTGGTGGAAGGGGTTTTTATAAAATAGGTGATCAGGAACAAACCCCTAGAGACTATGATTTACAGGTAACCTATAAGCTTAAGAGACTAATTGATCCGGAGAAGGCTTGGGAGGCTGCACTAGACTATGTTAAGCAGTTTCCTAAATGGGTTCTAAAGGATCCGCAG
>JAGGXK010000100.1 GCA_021163115.1 Desulfurococcales archaeon
CGTTAATAGGTGAAGCACTTAGTGAGAGGATATCGCTTGCTCAGACAAGGTGATGTGTTATGGTATTGATCAAGATAAAGGGTTTATCAATACACTACTATACTCTATCAGGTATAGTGCATGCAGTGGATAACGTAAGCTTTGATATTGTTGAGGGGGAGTGGATAAGTGTTGTAGGAGAGTCTGGCTGCGGTAAATCAACTCTAGCATATTCTATAATAGATCTTGTTCCTCCCCCGGGAAGAATAGTTTCTGGTGAAATATTGTTTAATGGAAAGAACCTTGTAAAGCTCTCTAGGGAGGAAATGAGGATGATTAGGGGAAAGGATATCGGCATGGTTTTCCAAGACCCCATGACAAGTCTTGACCCATTAAGAAGGGTTGGAGACCAGGTTGCAGAAGTATTTATAGAGCATAGGGTTCTATCCAGCTGGAGGGATGCTAGGGAGAAAGCTAGGGAGCTTTTAAGGAAAGTTGGTTTACCAGAGGATAGAGCCAGCTACTATCCCCATCAATTGTCTGGTGGTCAGAGACAGAGAATAGCTATAGCGATTGCAATGGCTCTTCAGCCAAAACTATTGATTGCAGACGAGCCTACTACAGCTCTAGATGTTATTGTCCAGGACACTATAATGGATCTTATGGAGGGCTTTAAGAAACAGGGTACAAGCATACTATTTATAACTCATGACCTAGCCTTAGCTGCTGAACGTAGTGACCGGATAGCAGTAATGTATGCTGGCAAGCTTGTAGAGCTTGGTAGTGTAGACCAGGTTATCGATAATCCTGCCCATCCATATACAGTAGCGTTGCTGAAGAGTGTCCCTGATCTATGGGGTGGGAAGAAGATAGAGTCTATACCAGGTTATCCCCCCGATCTAAGGGATCCTCCAAGGGGGTGTAGGTTTCATCCAAGATGCCCGTTTGCAAGAGATATTTGTAGGAAAGAGGGGCCGGAGACTATTGAGGTTGAACAAGGCCATATTGCTTCATGCCACTTGCTTAGGAGGAGGTGAATAATATGGCATTACTTGAAGTAAGGGATCTAAAAAAGTACTTTCCTGTACAGCGTAGCCTATTGGAAACTATATTGTCTAGGGAGAGAAGATATGTTAAAGCAGTTGATGGAATAAGCTTCTCTATAGAAAAAGGTGAAACACTAGCACTTATAGGGGAGTCTGGTTGTGGTAAGACAACTACAGGTAGGCTTGTACTAAGGCTTATCGAGCCTACATCAGGGAAGATCTTGTTTGATGGGAAGGATATAGTAAAGCTTCGTAAAAACGAGCTTAGAGTGCTTAGGCGTAGAATGCAGATGATATTCCAGGATCCCTATGCAAGCCTTAATCCTAGAATGAGAATAGGTGATGCAATAGCTCACCCACTCCTACTCCACGATCTTGCTACAAGGAAGGAGGCCAGGGAGATCGCGTTAAAGATGCTCAAGAGAGTAGGGCTAACACCTGAAAACGAGTTCTACGAGCGTCTCCCCCATCAACTATCTGGTGGTCAGAGACAGAGAGTAGTTATTGCTAGAGCCATGGTTCTTAAACCAGAGTTTGTTGTAGCTGATGAACCTGTATCAATGATTGATGTATCGATGAGGGCGTCAATACTTGATCTACTACAAGAGTTTAAGAAGGAATACGGACTTACAATGCTATTCATAACCCACGACATAGCTATTGGTAGAATCATAGCTAATAAACTAGCAGTAATGTATCTCGGCAAGATAGTTGAAGTAGGACCTGTAGACAAGGTAATTAATAAGCCTCTACACCCTTACACTCTAGCCTTAATAGAGTCTGTACCATCTATCAGGAGGAGGAAGAGATCTAGGAGGATAAGGATAACTGGTGAAGTACCAAACCCTATAAATCCGCCTAGCGGTTGCCGCTTCCACCCAAGATGCCCATTTGCAACCAAGAGATGTAGCAGTGAGGAACCAGAACTTATCGAGGTAGAACCACAACACTATGTTGCATGCTTTAACCCATTAAGAAAGTAATAAAAAGCAATAACATGTTTTCCTATAGTTTAATTAACCCCTAGGTAGTCATTTATAGTAAAACAATATTGTTTCTACGAGGTGTAATATATTGAGTTCCCTTCTAGATAGAATTCTTAGTGATCCATTGACTACTGCATGGGATTGTGCAAAGAATAGATGTAGCCTAGACGAAGCATCTAGTCTATTAAGAGACCTTATAATGAAACCATATGGTTCCAGAGAATATCTTATAGCATTAGCCTTTTTAGCAAGATTTAAAGTAGAGGCTTCTCCTGATAAAATTGTTTATCTAGCCAGAAAACTGTTTACAGGAGATATTGTTGAAAAAATTCTAAAGGATACTAGTGAAGAGAATGTTTTAAAGACATATAAAGAGAACTACTGGTTATCAATGAATATGCTCATGTTATGGGAATACCTAGTACTAGCTGGAGAGGTAAAACAGG
This sequence comes from Desulfurococcales archaeon, assembly GCA_021163115.1. Classification (GTDB taxonomy): domain Archaea; phylum Thermoproteota; class Thermoprotei_A; order Sulfolobales; family Desulfurococcaceae; genus JAGGXK01. The sequence goes on from JAGGXK010000100.1 coordinate 2,458, forward strand.
TAACAATACGATCAATTAATCTTGTTGATAAAACGCTATCTATGATAGAGAAGAACTATAATGAAGTAAAGGATCTGGTTCAAGCACTACTTTATGGTCCAGTAAACACGCTTCCCTATAGTATAGCTAGGGTTATTCTAGAAAATTATCTAAAACTACCAACAAGAAATGATGTAGTATTATTTAAGATAGACATACTAAATATGATTACAAGCTCCTATCCCCCCAAGATCTATCTTGAACAGGAAGACTTTGTAGAAACAATAGGTGCAACAATAGCTGATCTAGCTAACCATATAATTGAATTAATAAATGATGATCCTGATAAAGGTATACAATTAGCTAATGAACTAAAACTTATCTATGAAAAAATAAGGAATCATTGCTATGAATTAGACGATTATAAACCATGCAGTATTATAGATGGAAAAGCATTACAATCCATTGATAGATTGTATGGGAAGATAAGTACTATATATAGAATGATTATTCAGGCGCAAGAATAGCTCTAATACTTATACACCATACCTATTTAAGATCTGGGATACTCTTTCATCTAGGTTATACAACATTCTCCTCAAAGTCTTCCATGTAAGACAGTAGGGTTTATTACTTGAAAGAGATTCCTCCATAAATACTGATAGTATATGGTCGAGAGATTCGTATCCAATGATACCTCCAACTTCATAGAATATTGATGGGCCAACAACCCGCCATATACTTTCACTATACTCATTCATAGGCATAGGAATAGTTGTTGGAGGTCTATATCTTCCTGATCTTAGTATGCTTTTTGCCTTATTAACTACTTCTTTAACCTGCTTAGTATATTCAAGAATCCCCAGGATTCCTCCGATCCTAGTTGTTATGTATTCAGGGATAGCCTCCATAAGCCATGTAGAGTCAGGGCTGCATAACTTGATCTTTCCAGCCCACCATATATGACTGAATTCGTGGACAAGATTTAACGTAAGCCCTTTTGAAGTCTTTATATATTTTTCATCAAGAACGATCATTGATCCTGCATGGAATCCCCCCGTTTCCTTAAGGAATACTAGATGGTATTGATTATGAGGACTCTTAACACTATATAGTTCCTCATAAGCTCTCTCTACGTTATCTAAGTGTTTATAGAGCTCAGCACTGGTATAGGAGGGTTTATTGAGAGTGTAAATAAACAATTGTTTATCTCCAGCATAGACCTCTCTTTTAAAGGGGCCTATAATGAATTCTATAGGCTGGTATATATTTTCTCCACCAAATACTATCTCGCCATTATCTTCACTAACTACATCTAGTGATGCTACTGGTGTAAGCTTTCCTATTTTAAACAGGATTAATGCTTTGTCATGGTATCCATACAATAGTCCCCAGAAAACTGTCCTACAAGATACTGTAAAAGGATACCATAGTGTTTCAGCTCTTATGATATATAAGTCTCCATGGCATCCCCATGCAGGATATATTGTTGGTTCTATGACTCCATGGTATTTCATGTAGAATTTCTTTAATGGATTTTTAAGGAGGACATCTATTCTTTTAAGCTCTAGTACACCAAGGTCAGGGTCGTGAGCTATCTGTTCATTAATGGAATGTTCTACATCACTATCAAATAATTCAATACTAAGCCCTTTATTAAGCCATATACAAATTCTTTCCTCTATAGGGTCTGGAAATTTAAACAAACCATTGAAGTATAACTTCTTAGCTCTTGAACTGATCTCTATCTCTATGGAAGAAGGGCTTTGTCTACCAAGGTATTCCAAGGAGTTCTTCCTCCAAGATATACTTATCAATAAATTCTTATTATTTCGGTGTATTAATTGTTGTATGCTAATTATGTTATAAAGATTATTAGCTATGCTATAGATTGGTAAAAATATAAGGGGATCATAGCAGATACGTGGTAATAGGGTTTGATAAATGACTTCAGTATTGGAGACAGTGCTTCCATGTATAGATAAGTGTATTAGTGAAATGGATACTGCAGGGTGTTTTGTTAACTGTAGTATTGGTGAGGAACCTATTCTTGAAGCTAGGGAGTGGATCAAGGTTTTTAAGAAAGAGGTTGAGGTTCTTAAGAAGAACTATAAGCTACATACAGTCCTGTATAGTAGGGAGTTTGGGAGTTTTCTTAGGAATCCATGGCTTCATCTAAGGAAGAAGCTATTCATATATACCCATGATCTTAGGAGGGGAATGATTTCCAGAGAAGATTATGCTCGGAAGGCCTTAGCTGCTATAAGGACCAGTCTTAGGACAAACCTTAGAACTCTTTACCAGAACTGGGTTTTTGTTGCAACAATTAATCTCCTACACCAGCCTGGATCATATATTCTTTATCCAGAACATAGGGTTTTTAGTCTGGAGAGAAGTGGTAAACAAAAACTTCGCTGGATACCCCCTAACCTAGTAATTGATCTACCTAGAATAGGGAGTCTAAGCTTCTACATAGAGGTTCCAAGGCCTATAGCATGGGAGGATACTAGTGATCTGAAGGAGTCATGGAGATACTATATAGCATTAAGGCCTGACATGATGGTTTACGGGGGCCAGGTAATGGATATTGTTGATCCTGGGCAGAGCCCTCCAATAAAGAAGCCTGACTTGATAATTGAGTGTAAAGAGCTTATTGACTGGTATGTAAGAGTTAGAGATGTTAAGGGCCCTCTTGCAAAACCATTGACTGCTGAGGAGTGGAGAAACAGGTGGATCCAAGGCTTATGGGATGGACTTGCCAGTGTCCTTGGTGTTACACGGAGGGAGGCTATAGAACAGGTTAGTGAGAGGAGGGGAGTTAGACTTAGTGAGGTAAAGGTTGTTGAATTATATAGAACAGTATATAACCCTAAGAAAATGATTCTTGTATCCAAGTATAGTATACCAGATGAGGTTAGGAGAGAGCTTGAACAACACGATATAGAAGTAATAGATAACATAGGTTTTAATAGGGAGAAGCTTACTCCACTAGCAGATGTTCTTAAAAAGTATGCAAAACCCCCTAAAGAATACGTTATAAAGACTAGTGATCCAGAACTTGCACATTTACTGACAGAAATCAAGCAGTTGGTGGAGCAAGAAGGTATAGATACTAAGAGGATCGAGGAACTTATTATGAAAAACCTAGTTAGCATAGCCTAAGTTCGGATCTTCTAAATAATATAATCTAAATGATATAATATGTTATAAAACAGATCTATAAGCTCGGACGTCTTTATTATATGTTCAAAAGCTTCCTCATTACATATATGGTTGAGCAATAATCAAAGACAATGTTATTTCATTGTTTATAGATTTCATTGTTAGTTCTCTATGGAGTTTATCATTTGTCTATGGTTTCTCCTGGCTTAGTTTATTAAACCATTGCTGTAGGGTTGGATAAGCCTTTTTAGGTGATAGATCATTGTGTAGTATTCCAAAGTGTTTTTCGACCTCAATGCTTGCTAGGGGGTTGTCTGCAAGCTCGTACCATCCTAAGAATGTTAGGTTGAACCCACGTTTCTCAATAATCTCTATGATCTTGTTGAAGGCTTTATTAATGAACATACCCTGGTATTCTTCACCATCTACACTCCTAGGATCAGTAGAATACCCCGTCTCTATAATTGCCGCTTTTTTATTGTGTTTAAATGCAATATTTATTAGCATATCTAATGGCCCCCAGTCATCAAAATATTGTTCCCCGCTTCCTGTAGGTGGATTCTTTGTTATATCTACCAGCACGTTTAATGGGCTCCATGTACCTGGATAGTAGTCTATTGCAATGATGTCTACTTTATCTCCTAGACTATTAAGCCAGGAGTCCGCATCAAGGAACCAGTTAAATAGTCCTGCATATAAGTTTATGATGGTTTCAAAGTTATTGTCTCCCTTCTTTACCCCATTATATAGTGATTCAATATACAATGGTACAGTTTCTCTACTAATAGGTGTGATGGGGTGGTTTAACTCGTTGCCAAGTTGGTAGTAATATATTAGATTGCCAAGATTCTCGGCTATAATGTATGCATATTCCTCAGCTTTTTTATACAAGCTATCCCTTGGCTTAGCCTGGATAACTGGTAATCCATTGTATACAAGCTGGTTTCCAGTTCTAAGTTCTGTAGCATTGGCTTCGGTTCCCCCAGAAACAATTTCTGTAAACAGTTTCCTAAACAATTTAGAGATCTCGTCAAGACTTAAAGTCTTATTACTTTCCTCCTCCAGCTTAAAATATGCTCCAAGCCATTCAGGGTACCCAGTCCCTATAATTACTATGGGAGACATATTGTATGAGATAATAGTCTCTAATACAGCTCTATAATAACTAATTGCATCATCATTGTATGTGTTATTTAATGGCTCTATATCACTCCACCATATATCAAACCTAATATACCTAGCACTCAGTTCCTGCGCCTTCTCTATAAGTCTTACATGGTATTCCGGAAGGGGATCACCTTCTTCCCACCCAGGGGGATAGGCAAAATGTACTGTAACCACAGGTTCAGGGTATGATATATTAGAGCCTTCTTTAGCAAAGCCAAAGTATCTAGCAAGATATGGCAGGGGATTGATATAGCTAAATGGATATATATCAAATATTATTAATAACCCTATTACCACAAGGACTGGTGCTACATACTTTAATTTACTCATAATATCCGGCTCCATTAATATTTTTAGAGAATTAAATATTATTTATAGTGAGAAGGAGTATAAAAATGATTGATTATGTAGAATTGTCGTTAGCGGATAAATATGTTCTTATATCATATATCTGTATAAATCCTTTATATAGTGTACCAATAACTATCATATATAACTCTTCTGTACAAAATATACAGAATGTTTTATATAGGAATCGAGAGCATAAAGTATCAAGGCATATAAATGTGTATGTGATTAACATTGTATAGACGATATAGAAAGTATAGATCTGAGCTCCAGATATTCAAGGACATATTAGAAGCTCTTGCATCATCTAGGAATGGGACAATGTTTAAGACTAGGATAATGTATGCAGCAAATCTTAATACAGATTCTCTATCCTTCTACCTAAATAAGCTCATGGATTCAGGGCTTATAACCAAGAAGGAGAATGGATCAAAACAGGCCTATACAATAACTAATAAAGGATATTCTGTACTCTATCTCATTGATTTATTAAGAGATATAATGGCCAAAAACGTGATGGATGTTAATAAGATCAAGTTAATATCGGATATTACAGAATTAAACAATGAAGCAGTTGATGGATACGATATACATGGCCCTATTTTAAAGAAAGGTAAGACAGGGATTATTCATATATTTGATTTATTGATCCAGGGTAAGTACAGCTATGTGATAAATTTTGTAGAAAAAACAAATATAGACTTTAAAGTAACATGGTTCCTCCTAAGCCTTATTGATACAGGATTTCTACGTGGAATTCTAGTGACAAAAGACTCTGTACCAAAGATTATTAGCTATAAATTTGGCTCAATAACAATATACGTTCTCGGCGTCCAAGATCTAGATCCCCAGGAAATATATCGTGGACTTAAAGCAATAACTTTCGAAGAAGACAATTTACAGTAATATATGGTCATTTCAAGTAATATACACCTATGAACAATATATAGCAATGTTATTTCTAGTTATATAGTTTAAAATAGAGGCTTTTTAAGTTAATCTATAGAATATATATGATTTCTCCATATTTTTTCTACGAAAAAAATCTATGTATATAATTACTGTACACAAGATGCATAAATGTGATTAAATACTTAATACAATTCCTCTTTCCAGAAGAAAAAGGTGTAGAATATGAATGCGCTCGGAATAAGATTGTTAGGGCTATTCCTCCTAGTAGCACTCTTCGGTGCTGCAGCAGCAATGTGGAGCGAGACACTAAAGATCAATGTAACAGTACATACTGGAGAAGTTGATGTAGAGTGGTCTAGCTGGAGCTGCTCAGACACTGGTGCAGACCCACAGGCACAAGAATTCAATAATGAAGATGGAAAAGATGTAGCAGACTGTCTAGTTAAGGTAGAGGAGACTGATGATGAAGAAGATGTAATAAAGCTTAATGTAACTATAACAAATGCGTACCCAGGATACTCTGTAGTTATTACAGGGATTGTAGATAATATTGGTACAATACCTGTTAAGCTATATGATCACAACATTACTGGAGTGGATGAAAGCGCCCTTGATGTAGACTTAGGTATACCCCGTGATACCCAGATCGAGCCCGGTGAAAATAGTACATACACATTGACAATAACGGTATTGCAGGATGCTGAGGAGAACCATGTATACAGCTTTGAAGTAATTCTAGTGTTTGCACAGTGGAATGAGGTATCACCGTAAAAATATCCCCTGAGGTAATATGGAAATGAGAAAGAAGATTGCTGGTCTACTGATGATCCTAGTATTTGTATCAACTATTGTATTTGGGTATGCTATGTGGAGCGAGACACTAAAGATCAATGCTACAGTAAAGACTGGGGAGCTTGACTGGGAAATAGTTGGTGGCTCGGTAATATATTTTGATGCATGTGGGCTGGAGCCAGGCTATGGAGACTATGGTGGAAATGACCGGAATGCATCAAAGCTTCCAGAACCTGGGTCAATTCAGTTGGATAAGGATGTAGGTTGTACTGAGGTAAAGCTGATAGATAGTGATGAAGACGGCGACTATGATACAATGAATATTACACTATACAACGTATATCCATGGTACTATACCCACATAGCCTTCAAGGTACACAATGATGGTACAATACCATTAAAGATATGGAGGGTAATAATAGATGGTAATGCATACTATGAAATCAATGAACATGTATTACAGCAGGGTATTGAAATCGATGCTGATGGAGACGGTAAAAACGATACACTAATATGGTGGGGAAACAACTTTGGTGTGCAGCTACATCCCTGCCGATCAGCTGATATAAGCTTAGATATAACCATACTGCAGGAGGCTCCACAAAAGAGTACATTCAACATCCTAATCAAGTACGAGGCAATAGCCTGGAACGAATACGAAAGTCAAACACCATAAAATAAATCAAGTGTAGGAGGAATAATAAAATGGTTTTTCTCTCAAAGGGGTTTAAATCCCCTAAAAAACCTTTCAGTTCCCTATTAGCTCCAATTTTTCTATCCATACTTATATTAGCCCTAATTGTCTTCTCTTATGGTTACTCTATGTGGTTTGAGGAGTTATCTATATCAGGGAAGGTGAAAACAGCTGATCCTTATGCATCAATTGAGTGCTATAAAGTCATATGTTGTGGCTGTTGCTGCTGCCACCACTACAACTATACCAGCGGCCATTACTGGGATGGTAGACGTGGGTTAACAATATATATCCACCAAGATCACTGCCATCCCTGCCGCTTCCCAGTAATAATACTATTAATTGAAAACAATGTAAGTAGAACAGGTGTAGACCTACCTGTACTACTTGAAAGCGTTGATATAAGGATTGAAGGACCTATTAAAGTTAAAAAAGTATTCTATATAGGCCCATTTAGGGATTGGAGGATATGGAGAGATTTTAAATGCTGTGATTTCAAAAACCTTACCACACAGCCTCCTCTAGTGCTTAACCCTGATGAGAGACTTATTGTGGTTTACATGTTAAAGTCAATACGATACCATGATGCAACCATTGACATATATGTTAGAAGCGGGTTTGTTAAATGAAGGGAACTATAGAGAGTAGAGTCAGCAAATACATTATTATAGCTAGTGCATTGATACTAGCTATAAGTTATTATATAATACACTCTCCGGTCTTTGACTATCCAGAAAATTTTTTCCTAAGCAACATCATATTAATGGCAGGAATAGCGTTTTTATGGAATAAGACCAAAGGAAGCTATTTTACAGCATATACTTTATATCGGTCGTTGTCAATGTTTATTGTATTTCTCTTAGTGAACTTTGCCTACATGTATACTAGGTCAGCATCCCTGTCACCATATGATCACTCATCCATTGGTCTTGTTATAAATATCTTCAGAATAATACCATTAGTAGTATTTATAGAAATATTTCGTTCACTTCTCTTACAGTATTTTATAAGGAATCAATATAATAAAGGCTTTAGGAATATAGTAGTATTAGGGACTATTTCATTGATCTCAATACTACCTTTAATCACTCCTACAACATACAGTGAGTTATTTATATTAAATAATCTTATGCAAACCTTTAGTATAAAGATTATGCCTTTACTTATCCAAAGCATATTTTTATCAATGATAGTATTGTTAAATGGAGTAGCTGTTTCAACATTGTTCAGAATATTCTATACTCTATACTACTACTTCACCCCCATTTTCCCGGACTTAAAATGGTTTGAAATACCATTGTTTTATACAATAACATATCTATCAATGTCAGTCATATATATCAAGATGTTCTATGTAAGTCTTAAAAGAAAATCTACTATTATCGGCAGACGATCACTAATTACCTCAATAGTATTTATAATACTAGCTATAGCAATTACTGGCGGATTTGGGTATAAACCCGTTGTTATTGTTAGTGGGAGTATGAGCCCAGTAATAAATGTTGGTGATATAGCTATTGTAAAAAAACTTAGCCAAGAAGATGCTGTAAGTAAAGGTGATATAGTATTCTTTTACAATCCAGAAATAGGCTATATAGTACACAGAGTATATGATATAAAGGAAGGTAGTGATGTAGAATATATTATTACAAAAGGTGATGCAAACAGGGATCCCGATCCTTTTACCACGCCAAGAGAGTACGTTATAGGTAGGGTTGTTGGGGTAATACCATATATTGGCTGGGTACCGTTATCATTTTTTATTTTAAAGGATTTAATGCTTAGTAATTCTCTTATAGCAGTATCTACTTTCTCCCTCACCCCAATCATTATTGCTATAACATATCATGTATTCTTTAGGCAAAGAAAGCAGGTGTAGTAAATGAAGAAAAGCCTATCTATTAATATGAAAAATATATGGGTAGCCCTATTTGTTATATCCATAGCATTTACTGGTCTAGCATCTATAATTACGTATATATCCTATACCGAGCACCAGATGGCTTTGACGTCAAGCCAGGGAACTATTAATAGGTATAACTTAAACTA
>JAGGXK010000077.1 GCA_021163115.1 Desulfurococcales archaeon
GTACCATTTACTTCAATGTCATAGTATGAAGTATTAAACATAGTATCAGTTGTAACAACTGTAATGTTTTCTCCCTTGAATGCTATGACTTGGGTGGGCAATACATAGGTTTCCCATTCCCCTACCCAGTTCCGTCTATTAATAACCAAGTGTGTTGTATTGAATATAAGGTACCTACCCTGGTATTTACTTATTAATGATCCGCTAGAAGCAGTAGTATTAGTGGGTATTGGTGTGGTTGTTGTAGTTGTGGTTGTAGAAGAATATGGGTCGTTACTGGCTGAGTAGGTGTTTCGCTCTGGCACATCGCCCGGTACTAGATCAAACTCTACTATGAAGGGATAGTATGTTTCATAGTTATCGTTGTAGCCTAGTTTTATGTAGCAGTCATTACCAACAAAATAAATGTATGGTGATCCCTGGTAGTAGTTATACATGTATATTACTGTAACATTGTCTACATAGTAGTTAGCAGGTGCCCGTATAAACACTTCAGCAACATTACCATCTACAGGACTGTATACTATCCAGAACAAGCCACCCCTTGAGATCTCCACGTTGTTTACTTGGTCGTTGTATGTATCATCGGTATCCTTGCTATCTTCTTCATTAGTGTATAAGTCCTTGATATAGAACTTCCATGTAGGGTTTTTCTGAACAACATATATGAAATAGTCATTGTCATATCCTACAGTTGTTGTTCCATAGCTGTTCCAGTTCACAACATACTCAAACTCATGGGTATCAACATAATAGTTTATACCCGCTACAAGCTTATCCCCAGATTCTGATCTATACACCAAGTTGAAACTTGTTTGCATACGAGAAGCCATCATTGAATAAAGTGTATTGCTTGTAGCAATTGAGGCAGAGCTTCCAGGAAAGTATCCTAAATAGGTATATGAAAGTATACTTATATACTCCATGTTTTCAATAGACTGCCTATCACGTGCAACATATACATAATCAACATATTTTGCTTCATCATTTTTGCTCTGTATTAAAATGTATCCACTCCTATACCGTGTATCTATTATTGATTTTTTTAGTTCACCATCAACGTATATTCTTATTACATCATTTTCAATATCGATTATGTAGTCATGATAATGATCTGTTCTAATACCTAGCTCTCCGCTCCGCCAAAGCATATTATATGTATATGAGCCCGTGGTAAACGCATAAAATCGTATGTCATCATCTATTTCTTCACCACATATTGCAAGTGCATAGCCATGTCCTTTATTAGTTAAAATCGTAAAGTAACTCTCATTATCAGCATAGAACAGCAAATTAAGATATTCACCTGCGTAATAATCTGTTTTCGCCCTTATCTTTATCACTATATTTCCTGAAAAATTAGTTAATGATTGTATACGTGCAGTATTACCGCTTACCTTTAGTACACCATTTATTACAGAGACAGAGTCTTTAACAACTCTCCATCTCGAAGAATTGAATTCTTCAAAATCATCACATAACAGGAATACTTGATCGGGATCATTAGCAGTATTAATACCGTTGCCGCAGAACATGTATACCGTTAATGTAGCGTTTGCACCAATGTATGGAATCTTCACATATATGATCCCCTTCATTTCGGTTGCGTTATAGTATGATATATAATAGTTCAACATGTTACCGCGTTCATCAATGAAGGCAAACGAGCATGGATTAATATCCCAGTTGCTGAATCCTATGCTCTGTAGATCAATGCGGAATATACTATTTGATAAACCGCTTGTCTCATTATTGTTTTTGAGAACAAGCTCGTACATATATGAGCCAGGCTTTATTATTGTATAGTCATTGTCATAGTCTATGTAATAGTAGCTAGCATTAGTGAATATTATTGAAGTCTTTCCAGGGCCTGGAAACACTGCTAGGCGGTAATGAATAGCTTCTTGTGTATTAACTCCAGGTACTATAATTATTGAAAAAAGTATAAGTAGTAGTAAAAAATACTTCTTCAATCTCTACCACCTTATCTTGAATAAGAATACGAATGGTACCATAAACGGAATAAATACATACAGTATGAAGTCTATCATAAACTTCAAGATTGTTGTTAGATCAATCGTTATTATTTCCTGGACTTCGGTAACGTTATGGGTTGTGCTATTGTACTTGAAAATAGTTCTAGGGACTTGTATCTGGAACATACTAGCGTTGCTGTCTACGAATGAATAGATGTAACTCCTTATCTGCGGCGCAAAATTGATGAAGATTGTGAAGTAGAATATGATAAATATTATTGCAAATAACATTTTCTTTACAGCCCTTCTCATATCCGACCCCCTATAGCTTTATACCTATGTCTCTCATTGCAGAGAGCATTAGGAAGAGCGGGAAGAATGCTATAATTATCTGCAATACGACTGTGAGATCATAAGTTTGATCACCAATTGTAATGTTTATGCTAAAACTTGAGAAGGCATTAACAAGGCTTATAAGCAGCCCGGCCAAAGCCATTTTTATAATTCCGAGAATTAGCCTACCTAACCTGGTGTTCATAAAATCGTTAGCCCAGGCCCATCTATCACTCACATTTACCACCTAGTAATAATAGTTATGAAAACCTGGTTATAAATAGAGTGTATGTTAAAAAACGATATTGTTTAAAAAGATTATATCCTAATACCAAGTCTTCTCACGGCACTTACTACAAGTAGTACTTCGGCACCCCATACCACTATGCCGGCAATCAGCTTTACATCTACGCCAGTAGCATTAGTTGGGAGAGTGGTTCCAGTACCTATGATACTATTAGCGCTATCATAGTACACATAATATGTGGGTATAATGCTCATTGCATAGGTGAATAGACCTGCAATTAATACTGCAAGGCCAATGAATATTATTCCAAGCATTTTACCCTTCAGGAACTTGCCAACGCTTGGTTGTCTCCTTCTCCTTCTCCTAGGGTACCATCTTGCCATGTTGTTTATCACCTGGTTATAATAGTATTTATGACTAGGTTATAAATAGTACTATATAGAATACATATAATTGGGATACAAGGCTATGGGAAAGCTAAAACTTTTCACATATAATGAAGATATATACATCATATACACCCGTTATAAATCAATAAAAAGATATTACATTTACAAGGATCACAAACCCCTTCTAAGAATAGATCATGAGTGTGAAAACCATGTTCAAGAAAAAAGAGAGAAATAACGCTGTTAACGTAAAGCTCTATCTCGTTAAAACCAAGGATACATGGCTGTCTAGGGATTGTAGCCTGGATATTGATAGGAAAGTCATAGTATGTGGTAAAGAAGAATATCCGCTTCTTTCAACTGCTAAGATAATTAATGAAGATAAGTATGTACAGATCATGATAGGGAATACTAAGGCTGTTGAAATCAATGAAACAGGAGACTATAGTACAATAGATGATCCTAGTGCAATAGAAGAATCAGTTGCAAAAGGTTTGTCTCGAGCGCTCGAGAGACCAAGTATTTGGTGGCAATGGCTTATGCTTCTAATGTTTGGTTTCCTAGGTGGATTGGGGTTTGGAGCGTTGCTAGGGTTGTGGTTACTGCCTAAACCGGAGATACCGCCTATACATGTATTCGTAAATACTACAGGCGGCGTTCCAATAATGCCTATGCCTGGTGGTTGAAATGAGCGAAGAACTAGGAAAGATCATAAAAGAGCTTGTAGGATTCGGGGAAAGGCATGGCCAAATACATGACGCCATAGGCTTTACATCATTATGCAGTACCTTAAAAATAATAGATATAAAGCATAACACTAGCTTCTATGATATAGTTTGTAACGAGTTTATGAAGAATAGTAGATCAGCACCTGCAATATTCGATACCTACGTTATCAAAGTAATAAAGAGTATATCCCAGGGAATAGTACACCAAACACAAATTGTTGAAGAAAAAGGTAGAATGATCCCGGTCGTTAATGCGAAGAAAGGGAATAGGAAATGAGACTACAGTATGAGCTAGTAGATATTGAAGACCTTGTTTTTTCTCCAGAAGTCTTTATAGAGAGAGTGAAGGAAGTTGTTAAAAGCTATAGGGTTGTACATGTATCTTTGATTGGTTTACCGCAGACAGGGAAGACTAACCAGGCAATATTTCTCTCAAACATAGTTTCCGAGCTAGCTTTGGAGAAGGAAGCTATCCCTGTTATACTGTATTATCGTTTTAGGAGAAAGAAGGATATACGGGATTTCCCCAAGGCCCTAGAGCTGTGGAAGAGAACGCTTTATTTCCCATACAAGGAAGGGTATAGAAGGCCTAACGTGGTGAACGTTATACTGGATGATCTGAGCTTTCTAGCTGTAAAGTATGGAGAGCATGTAAACGAGTTTCTAAACTACCTTACACAGATCAAGCACTATCTAGCCTGGTGTAGGAGAGTAGTACTATACTTTATAATACACTACTCTAGGGCAACCCTACCATATCTTAGAATAAGCCATATACGGGCCTTAACAAGTGTTTCAACAAGGTATGAAGTAGCAGCGCTTAAAGAATATTTCAACGAGTCTGCTTTATGGAACTTCTATAACTACAAGATAAACAACCCCTTACATAAGGTTCGGTATGATACACTATACAATATCATGGGATTTGAAACAATTCTGCAGCCACCAAAAGCAAAGCCAATAGTGGATTTAATTGACATTAGAAGCCTATACAAGTTTTATGAAAGAATAAAAGTAGAAGGCCAAGGGCCAAGTGGCCAGAACAAGAATATATATAGCGTTGAAATCTTTGAAGAAAATCTTAGAGAAGGGCCAATTCAGATAATGGAAAGGCCAAACTATATAGATATTTACTTGAGAAAGAAGATCAATGGCCGGGAAAGAAAAATACGTATAGCCAAGCTTGTAAAGATATAGTGGTGATTACATGGATTATAAAATATTGTTTATCATAATAATTGTTGTTGCTGTTGTTTCTGCTTATTTGCTTCTAAAAACAAGCCCTTCCGAGCTAACCATAAGAAGCATAGATATAACATATACAGGTAAAGGCTTCTGGATAGAAGCAAACATTAAGGGCTATGGTCTCCTAGAAAAGATCACTATCCGCTATTGGGGTTATGAAAACTTCAAGTCTACAGAAAAAGAGCTAACTATTAGCCTAAATGATATTGTTAATGGGGATTATACTTTCAAAAAGTTTATTGAAGTAAAAGGGTTTGTTGATACTAGGAAACCGGCTAAAATAGTTATAGTGTATAGGATAGGTGATCAAGAGAAAAGCATAGAATATGAAACACTTATCAAGAAGTAACGGTTATGTGTCCCTGCGTCTTAAATACCTGTCTTTCTAAAATAGAAAACTGGTTATGGAAATGGATCGGTTAGTAGGGAGACGGGGATTAGTGAAAGTGCTTAAATTCAAAAACAAGGAAATAGTACTAACGGGAATGCTTATGAGTATTGAGAAGATGGAGATTGATATAGTGATGTTGTATAAGCTTCTAAATATAATATATGAGAAACCCGGTATTTCCCTTACAGAACTGTTTAAGGAGTATAGGAGAAGGGTAGGGGTTAATGTAAATTACAATAAGATAAAGAAGCATGTAGAGTATGCGGAAATAAAGGAACTTGTAACAATAAAGAAGGGAAAACCGGCAAGACTCGAAATAACTAAGAAGGGTATAGACTGGTTGTTTATCCAGGGTCGTTCATTCTCAGTTCTTGGAGAGACTGTCTAGGAGATATAGGTAGGGTTTAAAGGCTTCTAGGTATTTCTGAGCTATTAATCTTATATGCTTTACATAATGTTTAACCTGTATGCTTCTAAGTCTTCCTTCTAATAGGTCTCTCTCGGCATCATCTAGTAAATCACTTGTTATAGCTATGAATGATTTTCTGAATATGTAAAGGTTTATACCATACTTATGCCTAACATGGTCGTTCCAATACTCTGATAGTACATAGGGTTTGTTGTTATCTATAATGCTGTAGAGTTTTTCAGGTAGTAATGTAATATAGGCCTTCTTTTTACCCCTATCATAGTTTAATACAACCAGATATACCCCATTTAGCTTGATTTTTCTAAGCTTGTTCCAGTTCTCTAACATATACTTTACTTCGCTAGGTCTTAATCCGGTAAAGAAGTTGGTTATTACTGGTATCTTGTATTTAGAGTCTCTGGCTAGTATGGTGTTTACATACTCTAGGCTTGTCTGTATAATGCTTTTTGCTTCCCCTGTTTCCTTTAACTCTATTTCCAGTATAGCATTGGTTATATCCTGTATCTTTCGTGGTGGAAGGAACTTTCTAAGTAGTTTAGTATCTATCCCTAGTTCTATTCCATAGATTAGTTTAGCATACTCTTTTATGCTTGGAACTGCTTCTAGTACTCCTACGGCCCTACGGTAACTGAATTTCCTTAATACACTAGGGTCTTTTAATGCTAGTACAAGGTCTTTAGCCCGGTTCCAACACCATATTGCGTGATCTCTGCTTCTATATCTCTTTAAGAGATATTCCCTGTAACTCGGATCACGGGATATATTTTCTACAATAGAAACTGCGTCTAACTCTTTCAAGGTATTCTCTCGGAGAGTGTCTAACTGGGTGTCTAACAGGTTAGACGGGTTGTTAGACGTTTTGTTAGATAAACTGATGGTTTCTTTCGGATGCCAACCGAGCGCTCTTCCAGGCTGAGCTACCGGCCCACAACCAAATACACTATAAACAAACAAGGGTTTAAAGCTTTTTATAAAAAGTATAGGGTATAAAAATATCTTTTTGATTACTTTATTGTCTTCTTTGCTATTAGCTTTATACTAGCCTTTGATAAACCTGTATACCACTCCTCCACAGTCTGGGCATTTTCCTCTAACAGCTTTCCTTCCATTCTTTAATGTCACGATCTCTGGTTTCAGTATCTTTACCTTCTTCCTACATCTTACACAGAATCCTTCCCATACTTGCTCTGCCTTCTTCTTTCTAGAACGTGTTTTCGAGGTTTTCTTCCTAGCCAATTCTGGTACCCATTATATGATTTTGGGTTGAATAAGTATATAAAATAGATCATCAATAGCCTTGTTCCGCTACCTAGGATCTAAATAACCCTACTCTATCTAGTACAACTCATGGGAGGAACTATTTATATTTCTAACACATAACTATGTTCCAGTTGAACCAGAGGTTTCTCTGGTGAACACCGTGGCATATGATATACTAGATGAGATTATTGAGCGGAAGCTAAAAAGTAGACATAGGATATTTGCTGATAAAGAAAAGCTTCATCCAGACTATATACCGGATTACCTGCCTCACAGAGAGGAACAGATCAAAAGAGTGGCTTCTATACTAGTAAGTGCTCTAGAAGGTGTACGGCCAAGTAATATACTAATATACGGGCTAACAGGTACAGGTAAAACAGCTGTAACACTATATGTGCTTAAAAGACTTGGGAAGAAAGCCATAGATTTTGATGCACGCTTCAAGTATGCATACGTTAACACACGGAAAACTGATACAACATATAGAGTTCTAGCAGATATAGCCCGAAGCCTTGGATTAAGGATACCATATACAGGCCTAGCTATAGCAGAGGTTTATCGGAGATACGTGGAAGCTCTTGAAAACTGGGGTGGTGTCCATATAGTTGTACTAGATGAGATCGATTATTATGTTAGAAAACATGGCGACGACCTTCTCTATAAATTGACAAGAATTAATGAAGAACTAGAGCATTCAAAGGTATCCTTGATTGGTATAACTAATGATATAAATTTTGTTGAAAACCTTGATCCAAGGGTTAGAAGCAGTCTAGGCGAAGAAGAAATAGTGTTTCCTCCCTACAATGCTGAGCAACTATATGATATATTGATGGAAAGAGCAAAACAAGCATTTAACCCTAATACGATAAGTAATGAGGTAATAAGATATTGTGCAGCACTAGCAGCAAGAGAGCATGGTGATGCACGGAGAGCACTAGATCTTTTAAGAGTTGCAGGGGAGATCGCTGAACGAGAAATGGCTGAAAAGGTTACAGTAAAGCATGTAAAGAAAGCTGCTATGGAGATAGAATATGGTAGGATACAACAAGTTGTATCAACTCTTCCACTACACGCCAAGCTTGTCCTGAAGGCAATAATAGTTCTTGTTAGGAAACATGGACATGCAACTACAGGAGAAACATATAACTATTATAGAGAATTTGCTCGCTCCATAGGTCTAGAACCATTGACTCAGCGAAGAGTGAGCGAGTTAATCAATGAACTAGATATGCTTGGACTAGTAAATGCTGTTGTTGTTAACAGAGGTAGATATGGGAAAACAAAAATGATTAGAGTAGGAGATCTAATTGACGTAATTGATGATGCACTAGAAAGATTCATGGGAGAATAATAGATGATGTATTATATAGGAATCGATGATGGCTACTTTCCCCTATACTATAAAGGAGGCCGAGGATTAACTACACTAGTTGCTGTAGGTATGTCTGGCCCCCCTCTTTATAGTATTAAATCAATCCTATATTCATTTGTACTTGTAGATGGTTTGGATGCAACAGAAAAAGCCATAGAGCTTTTATATACACTAGGTTGTAGGAAAGCTGTTGTAATATATGATGGAGTCACCTATGCAGGCTTCAATTTCATAGACCCATACCTAGTCTATGAAGCAACAGGATATCCCGGTATAGTATTTTTCAGGTATAGGGTTAGTTTTGAAAGAATAAAGAAAGCCTTAACAAAGCATTTTCCTGACGCTAAGAAAAGGCTACAGGTTATAAGGAGGGTTCTTAACAACAAGTATGTACATATCACTCCATGGGGTGAGTCATGGTTTGTACCCATAGGAATGGGCGCGAAAGAGGCAATGAATGTTTTGAGAAAACTTGAGGTATACTCGCCTGAGCCAGAACCTTTAAGAATAGCTGATATGATTGCCTCAAGTATATCAAAGTATTTACACGAGAGAGAAAGGATGAAGTTGTAGTATAGCGGGCCCGCCGGGATTTGAACCCGGGACCTACGGGTGTCCTCCACCTCTAGCTAGGCTAAAAGCCCGCCGCTCTACCAGGCTGAGCTACGGGCCCTCTCCAGGTTTATTGAATAGGTTGACCACCTTTATAATGGTGATGCTTTATCCTATATATACTAGTTGGTAGTAACACTTAAGAACGAGATTAGAAATAGGCTTCTTAGCTTATACATATGCATACATAGCGGATGGTAAACTATATCTGGTGGTAAATGTATAGACTAGGGTTGAATAGCTATGTCTAGGTCTAAGAAAAAACACCTGAGTATTCTAGACCATGAATGGGTTCCTAAACATGAAGTGCTTAGCCCAGAAGAGGCTGCTCAGGTGCTTAAAGAGCTTGGTGTTAAGCCCATTCAGCTTCCCTGGATACTTACTAGCGACCCCGTGGTTAAAGAAATTGGAGCTAAGCCGGGGGAGATTATTCGTATTCGTAGAAAAAGTCCTACAGCCGGGGAGATCATTGTTTACAGGTTTGTAGTTGTTGGTTAGGAGGGTGATCATCTGTTTGACAGAAGATAAAACATTCCCTACATCAGAGGATAGATGGACTGTAATGAAAGCTTATTTTGAGGAAAAAGGTCTTGTTAGACAACACCTCGACAGCTACAACGACTTTGTTAGAAGGGTAATATACGAAATAATTAAGGAGTATAAGGAGATTAACGTCCCACAAATTGATGCAAGAATAGTTATTGATGATATAAGAATAGGTAGACCAATGATTAAGGAGGTCGAGGGATTTGAAAAAGAAGTACTACCCATGGAATGCCGCTTAAGAAATCTAACATATGCTGCTCCAGTATATCTTAAGTTCCATGTAGAACATGAAGGCGAATACTATGGAAGCTATGAGATCCTACTTACGGATCTCCCCGTTATGCTTAAATCAGATATAGATCCCTTGAGTAGGATGACACCCAGTGAATTAATTAAGGCTGGCGAAGACCCCAAGGACCCTGGTGGGTACTTTATAATTAATGGTTCGGAGAGAGTTCTTATTGCTCAAGAGGATCTTGCAAGTAATAACGTGCTTGTAGATAAGGCTAGTGAAGGCTCAGCTGCAACCCATATCGCCAAGGTGATAAGTGTTGCTAGAGGGCGTAGAAGCCAATTAGTTATAGAAAGGAGAAAGGATGGTGTACTCTATGTTAATCTACAGGGTATAAGATTCCCTGTAGTAATACTTATGAGAGCGCTAGGCCTCAAGACTGATGAGGATATCGTTTATACTGTAAGCCTTAACCCAGAGATCCAAAAGGAGATGCTTCCAAGCCTTATGAAAGCCATTGATATAAAGACTGTGGAGGACGCCCTTGACTATATTGGAAGCAGGCTAGCTATAGGTCAGCCCAAAGTTGCTAGAATAGAGAGAGCTAAACAAGTATTAGATGAACACCTACTACCCCATATAGGCAATAAGCCTGAGGATCGAAGGAGGAAAGCACAATTCCTTGGACAAATGGCTGCTAAGCTCCTAGAGCTTGTAAAGGGGTGGCGGAAACCTGATGATAAAGATCACTATAGGAATAAGCGTCTAAAACTAGCTGGTGAACTCCTCGCCCAGCTACTAAGATATAACCTAACAAACTATTTCGTTCGTGAACTTAAGAATGCTGTTGAGAAGAACTGGAGCCGTCACCGTAAAACAGATCTTAAACACATACTTAAACCAGGTATGCTTACAGACAAAATACTTCACGCAATGGCCACAGGTAATTGGCCTGGAGGCAAAACCGGTGTTAGCCAGCTTCTTGATAGAACAAACCTTATGAGTACACTAAGCCATCTCCGTAGAGTAGTATCGCCTCTAGCAAGAAGCCAGCCACACTTTGAAGCACGTGAGCTCCATCCCACCCAATGGGGAAGAATATGTCCATTCGAATCACCTGAAGGCCAGAATATTGGCCTTGTAAAGAACCTTGCACTTATGACCAACGTCAGTGTTGGGGTCCCAGAAAACGAGATTGAAGGAAGACTTTACCAGCTAGGGGTTGTACCCATAGATAAAGTTGTCGAGATGGCTAAAGCACGTGGCCCAGAGGAATTCCTTTCATGGAGCCGTGTATATCTAAATGGTAGACTCATAGGATACCACCCGGATGGAGAAAAACTGACATGGGAGCTTAGAAAACTAAGGCGTAGAGGAGAAATAAGTAGTGAAATAAATGTAGCTCACTTGGTAACAAAGTATACAAATGAAGTATTTGTAAATACTGATGCAGGAAGAATTAGGAGGCCAGTATTTGTTGTTGAAAATGGTGAATTAAAGCTTAAACCCGAGCATATAAAGAAGCTTAAGGAAGGTAAATGGAAGTTCAAAGACCTTGTTAGAGAGGGAATAGTTGAATATCTTGATGCTGATGAAGAGGAGAATGCATACATAGCATTAAACCCCGAGGACATCACCCCTGAGCACACCCATATGGAAATATGGACCCCCGCGATCCTCGGTATAACAGCCTCCATAATACCGTATCCTGAACACAACCAGAGCCCTAGAAACACCTATGAGGCCGCGATGGCTAAACAGGCACTTGGCCTCTATGCAGCAAATTATCAGCTCAGGATGGATACTAGAGGTCATTTCCTCCACTATCCACAAAAACCCCTGGTTCAGACAAAACCAATGGATATAATAGGGTTTAACGCTAGACCTGCTGGCCAGAACATGGTTATAGCTGTTATGAGTTTTACAGGTTATAACATAGAAGACGCTCTTATCATGAGCAAGTATGCTGTAGATAGAGGGCTTGCTAGGAGCACCTTCTTTAGGCTCTATAGTACAGTTGAATACAAGTATCCGGGCGGCCAGGAAGATGTTATAGAGATCCCACAGAGTCATGTTAAGGGATATAGAGGGCCTAAAGCTTACGAGAAGTTAGAAGAGGATGGTATTGTTGTCCCTGAGACTCCTGTTAAAGGAGGAGATGTACTTATAGGGAAAACAAGTCCTCCGAGATTTCTTAGTGCTCAGGAATATGGTGTTGGAACTGGAATGGTTAGACAGGATACAAGCATTGTCACTAGACATGGGGAGAAGGGTGTAGTTGATGCAGTTCTCATAACAATGGATCCGGAGGGTAATAAACTAGTAAAGGTTAGGGTAAGGGATCTACGTATACCCGAGCTCGGGGACAAATTTGCTTCAAGACATGGACAAAAGGGTGTTATAGGGCTTCTTGTGTCACAGGACGACCTACCATTTACAGGGGAAGGTATAGTTCCGGATCTAATAATCAATCCTCACGCGTTTCCAAGCCGTATGACTCTAGGCCAGTTGATAGAAAGCATTGCCGGTAAAGTGGCAGCGCTAGAGGGTAGAACAATTGATGCAACACCATTTTATAAGGAACCAATAGATGAGATCAAAATTACGCTTAAACGTTTAGGGTATCCATCAACAGGTGTTGAGGCCTTATATGATGGGAGAACAGGTGAGCTTCTCCAGCACCCGATATTTATAGGTATAGTATACTATCAGAAGCTTCACCACATGGTTTCAGATAAGATCCATGCAAGGGCTAGAGGACCTGTACAAATACTAACTAGGCAGCCTGTGGAAGGAAGAGCTAGAATGGGAGGCCTTAGATGGGGTGAAATGGAGAGAGACTGTCTAGTAGGTCATGGTGCAAGTCTTTTGCTTAAGGAACAATTGCTTGACAAGAGCGATAGGACAACAGTATACATATGTGAGCTTTGTGGCCACATTGGATGGTTTGATAAAAATAAAGGAAAATACGTATGTCCTATACATGGTGATAGAGGGAGGTTGTATCCTGTCCAGGTAAGCTATGCATTCAAGCTCCTTATCCAGGAACTTATGAGTATGAATATCATGCCTAGGCTCAAGCTAGAGGATCTAGTGAGGAAGAGGTGATAGCAAGTGGTTAAGAAAATAGGCTCAATAAAATTTGGTATACTCAGCCCTGATGAAATAAGGAAGATGAGTGTTACAGTAGTCATTACACCAGAAGTATATGATAACGATGGGGCCCCAGTTGATGGAGGCATAATGGATCGTAGATTAGGAGCTATAGAGCCGCGGGAAGTCTGCCCTGTCTGTGGTAATACAAGAGATCATTGTCCCGGGCATTTCGGTCACATAGAGCTGGCCAGACCAGTTATCCATGTAAACTTTGTTAAGTATATACACATGTACTTGAAGGCTACATGCCGGCACTGTGGCCGCGTTCTTCTTGAGCAACGTGAAATACAGTTATACCTTGATCTCCTTTCTAGGCTTGAAAAACTTGGTGCCTGGCACTTAAAGAGAAGACTAATAGAATATGTAAAGAAGAAAGCATCCAAGCAAACCATTTGCCCCCACTGTGGTGTTAAGCAATACAAGATAAGGCTTGAAAAACCCTATGTTTTTTATGAAGAGAGAGAAGAGGGTGTAGTAAGGCTAACACCTATAGATGTTAGATCTAGGCTGGAAAAGATACCAAACGATGATGTTAGATTACTTGGCGGCGATCCTATAGAAGCTAGGCCTGAATGGATGGTTTTAACAGTGCTCCCTGTACCACCGAAAGCGGTTAGACCCTCCATTCTCCTTGAAACAGGGATTAGAAGCGAAGATGATCTGACGCATAAGTTGGTAGATATAGTTAGAGTAAATAATAGATTACGTGAACATCTTGAAAGCGGGGCACCAAACGCTATTATAGAAGAGGAATGGGAGCTTCTACAGTATCATATAGCTACATATTTTGATAATGAGGTACCAGGTATATCTCCTGCTAAACATAGAAGCGGAAAGACATTAAAAGGCATAGCACAGAGGCTTAAAGGTAAAGAAGGGAGATTTAGGGGTCATCTTAGCGGTAAAAGAGTTGACTTTTCAGCAAGAACGGTTATTTCCCCGGATCCCAGCTTAAGTATAAACGAGGTAGGTGTACCAATAGATATAGCAAAGATATTGACTGTTCCAGAAAAAGTTACGCCATGGAATATAGATGAAATGAGGAAACTTGTACTTAATGGACCAGAGAGATGGCCTGGAGCAAACTATATAATAAAACCGGATGGAAGAAGAATAGACCTTAGATTTGTTGATAGGAAGGCCGTTGCTGAATCTCTTACACCAGGATTCATTATTGAAAGGCATCTAAAGGATGGTGATATAGTTCTTTTCAATAGACAGCCATCTCTTCACAGGATCTCTGTAATGGCCCATATCGTGAGGGTACTGCCTTATAAGACTTTTAGATTAAACCTACTTGTCTGTCCACCATATAACGCCGACTTTGATGGAGATGAAATGAATCTTCATGTACCCCAAAGCGAGGAAGCAAGAGCAGAAGCAAGGATATTAATGTTAGTAGAAAAACATATACTCTCTCCAAGATATGGTGGGCCAATTATTGGAGGGCTCCAGGACTATATCAGTGGAGCCTTCCTCCTTACTGCAAAGAATACACTACTTACAAGAGATGATGTAATAGATTTACTTGGTGTAGCTGGATATAAGGGAGAATTCCCTGAACCAGCTATTCTAAAACCAGGTCCCTATTGGACAGGTAAACAACTCATAAGTCTATTCCTACCAAAGGATCTAAACTATAAACGTAGAGCAACAATAGGTAAGGCTGCAGCACTTGCATGTATTGACGAAGATTGTCCTCATGATAGCCTTGTAATTATAAAGAACGGTATATTGTTGGAGGGAGTACTTGATAAAGCAAGTATTGGTAGGGAAGAACCTGAAAGTCTCCTACACTGGCTTGTAAAAGAGTATGGAGAAGATGTTGCAAGAGAATTCATGGATAATGTCTACAAGATGTTTATAAGATATTCAGAGAAACATGGGCTCACACTGGCTTACGATCATGTAGTTTTACCTAAAGAGGCTATGGACAAAGTTAAGAATATTATTGAGGAGAAAAGGAGAGAGGTTCATGAACTCATAGAGAAATATAGAAGAGGAGAACTAGAGCCTAGACCGGGTAGGACATTGGAGGAAACCCTTGAAGAAGAGATCATTGATCTTCTATCTAAGAGATTACTGGATGATGTTGCAGAAGCCATTACGCCATACTTTGACCTTAAAAACCCTGTTATAGTAATGGCTAGAACTGGTGCAAGAGGAAACCCGGTAAACCTGACACAAATGGCTGCACTTCTAGGGCAACAAACCATCCGTGGAAGAAGAATTGTTAGAGGATATACAAATAGAACATTGCCTCACTTCCGTCCTGGAGACCTGGGTCCTGAGGCAAGAGGGTTTGTGAAACATGGTTTTGCAGAAGGCTTAAACCCCATAGAGATGTTCTTCCATGCAATAGCTGGTAGGGAGGGACTCGTTGACACAGCTGTAAGAACTAGTCAGAGTGGATACATGCAGAGAAGACTAATAAATGCCTTGCAGGATCTAAGAGTTGAATACGATGGTACAGTTAGATTACCTACTGGCAAAATTGTACAATTTAGATACGGAGAAGATGGAGTAGACCCTATGTGGAGCGATCATGGTAAAGCTGTAAAGGTAGAACGTGTAATTGAGAAGGTTATAGGGTGGAGAACATGAGGAGGGCGAAGTCAAGGAAACAAGAACAAGTAAAAACTAGAGAAGAGCTAGAGAAGTATTTAGAGAAGCATCTGAAGGATAAAGTAAGTGAATCTGTTTACGAAGAGTCATTGAAAGTAATAATATCTGCTTGGGAGAAATACGGGCTTACGTTAGAAGAGTTAAAGAGTATTGTAGAAAACATTATTTCAAGATACGTGAAGAGCCTCGTTGAACCGGGTGAACCCGTTGGTACTGTTGCTGCTCAAAGTATTGGCGAACCCTCTACACAGATGACTTTAAGAACATTTCACTATGCAGGTGTTAGAGAGTTTAATGTGACACTGGGTCTTCCTAGACTTATAGAGATCGTTGATGCAAGGAAAAAACCATCAACAGCGATAATGGAGATTCACTTAGATGAAGAACATAAGTATAGCGAGGAAAAAGCGAGAGAGGTGCAGAGGAGAATAGAGACAACAACTATAGAGAATATTGCTCGTAGAGTTAATGTCGACCCTATTATGGGTGTTATGATAGAGCTTGATGCTTCTATGATGCAGGATAAAGGAGTTACTGTAGAGGGTGTTAAGAAGACTTTAGAAAAACTAAAGCTTGGAAATGTTATTGTAGATGAAGAGAACCCGAACGTAATATACATCCAGTGGAAACAGGCACCAGACTTTACAAAAATAGAGAAAATTAGAGTCAAGATAATGAATGCAAAGATTAAAGGTGTTAAAGGAATTAGGAAAGTTATTATTCAGAAAAAACTTGTTCCCCAACCAGATGGAAGCGAGCTAGAAGAATATGTCCTTGTTGCTGAAGGAAGTAATTTAGCTGAGGTAATGAAGATACCGGGTGTTGATCCAAGGAGGGTGTTTACAAATAATATCAAGGAGGTAGAAGAGGTACTGGGTATTGAGGCAGCGAGAACAGCAATTATTAGAGAAATTAAGGACGTTCTAGATGATCAGGGTCTTGATGTCGATATAAGGCATGTAATGCTTATTGCTGATTTAATGACATGGAGCGGTAAAGTAAAGCAGGTTGGAAGACATGGTGTTGCAGGCGAAAAACCAAGTGTTATAGCTAGAGCAGCATTCGAAATGACTGTACAGAAGCTTGCTGAAGCAGCTATTGCTGGTGAGGAGGATCCTCTGGTTGGTGTAACAGAAAACGTAATAATAGGGCAACCGGTACCTGTTGGTACTGGAGTAGTAGAGCTATATATGAGACCAAGTGCTGGACAAGAAGAAAAAGAAGAGTAATCTGAGGTGTAGACTAGTATGAGTCTAAGTGTATCCGATTTTGCTCGAGAACTCCAAATGGTTTTAAAAACAGGTAGTGTAGTCCTTGGTTCGAAAAAAGCTTTAAAGCTTGTAAAACTAGGTAAAGCAAAACTTATAATTGTTTCTTTAAATGCACCACCAGAGGTAAAGAAAGATCTTAAATATTACTGTAAACTATCTAATATACCGTTATATGTATTTCCAGGTACAAATGTGGAACTAGGAGCAATATGTGGTAAACCGTTTAGCGTAGCCGCTATGGCTATAATAGATCCTGGTCAATCGAACATTATAGATTTAATAAAGGAGACTGAGGTGAGGTAGCTGGGTGAGTAATAAACAGGTAAAGCTTACTCCTGAAGAACTAAGATATATGGCTTTACTTCACGAACTCACAGGAGTCCATGTAAGGGATTGTATTATAGATGACGAATTTAATAGAATAATATTTGTTGTTAATCCTAGTGAGGTAGGCCAAGCAATAGGTCCTCGAGGAATTAATGTGCAGCGACTCCGAAAAATACTTGGAAGAAATATTGAAATTGTTGGTTATAGTGAAAAACTTGAAGAGATGATTAGGTTTGTTCTTATTCCAGCTAGAGTAAGGGATGTTAGGATAGTTACTCGAGGAGGTAAAAAAACAATCTATGTTAGTGTTGAACCAAGCGATAAAGGCATAGCAATAGGCAAGAATGGTAAGAATGTTGCAAGAGCCCGTCTTTTATTAGGTAGATATTTTGGTATAGACAATGTTGTTATAGCCTAAGAAACTATATATTTAAAAAACCCAGTAACTGGATTAAATCTAGAGCAGAGTAGGTGTGCTTAATATGACAGGGAAAAAAGCACCTAATGGGCTATTTGCAGCAAGAAAGCTTAGGAGAAAGAGGCTTAAATTTAGGTGGAGTCAGAGAGAGTTTAAGATTAGAATGCTAGGTTTAAAAAGAAAAGTCGATCCCCTTGAAGGTGCTCCAATGGCTCGTGGAATAGTATTGGAAAAAGTTGCTGTTGAAGCTCGTCAGCCTAACTCTGCTGTGAGAAAGTGTGTTCGTGTACAACTATCTAAGAATGGTAAAATAGTTACAGCGTTTGTTCCATGGGATGGTGGAATAAACTATATCGATGAACACGATGAAGTCATTATAGAAGGTATAGGTGGGCCAAGAGGAAGATCTATGGGAGATATACCGGGTGTTAGATACAAGGTTATCATGGTTAATGGTGTTTCCCTAAGAGCACTATGGCTTGGTAAGAAGCAAAAACCAATAAGATAACCTAGTAGATATCCTCCTCTCCTTCTTGATCCAATCTTTCCTGTTCATCGACTAGAATCTTCTTTACATAAATAGGTTTTCTAGTTAATAACGCTAAAAGTATTGCATGACTGGGTATCATTTTTCTCCTAATAGTTGCCTCATTGCTTCCAAACTCTACTGTAGCAGAATACGTATATGTTAGTGGGTTTATGGAGTCAATTATAACTCTTCTTAAATGCTTCCGTATATTCTCCAGTGATGAAGGTACTGATAGAAATATGTCAAATATAGTTTCTCTTTCATCATCTATACTGTATCCTTTTAGCTTTCTAATAGCTACTACTATATCTTGGGGTACAGAGAAGAGATTAAAGTCTCTACCATCCTCAAGCCTACAAACTATAACTGGGATAAAGTGTATAGGCCTTTCTCCTACAATACTTATAAAGGCATCTACTTCATCTACTCTTATTAATTCGTCTTCATAATAATCTAGGGGCAACTTTTCTGTCACCGCTAAGCTAGTAGTAATAGTGTCTCTACAGCCACTTATATAGGTAAGTGGTGTTTACTCCATAAATATCATTGAATGGTAAGATTTTTAGGGACTAATGTATTTCTGGTATCTAGCAGGGGCAAATAGGGTGTAAACTGTGGATAGTCAAAAAAGTGTTGTAATAAAGGTTCGTGAAATAAAATTGTTTGGTAAGTGGAGCTATGATGACATTATTGTACGCGATCCTGGGTTAAAGAGATATATATCATTGAAACCAGTGTTCCTACCGCATACTGGTGGTAGGCATGAACATAGACGGTTCGGCAAAGCAGAAGTACCTATTGTTGAGAGGCTTATAAACAAGATTATGCGTCCAGGAAGAAACATGGGTAAAAAACATCTTGCATACAATATTGTAAAGAAAGCCTTTGATTTAATATACTTGAAAACTGGAGAGAATCCGCTACAAGTACTTGTTAGGGCGATAGAAAATGCTGCTCCTAGAGAAGAGACTACAAGGATAATGTATGGTGGTATAGTATATCATGTAGCAGTAGATGTTTCTCCTCAGCGTAGAGTAGACCTTGCTCTAAAGCATATAACAGAGGGTGCTAGGCAGGCAGCTTTTAATAATCCTAAACCAATCGAGGAGGCCTTAGCTGACGAAATAATTGCTGCAGCAAATAATGATCCTAGGAGCTATGCTATTCAAAGGAAGGAGGAAATAGAGAGAATAGCTTTAAGCAGTAGATAAACCTGGTTTTAAACATTATCGTGAAATAATAAAAATGCTCTCCATAGCTTTATTCATGGTAATAGCTCTTTAATACACTAGATAACCTTATAAGAGCCTCCCTGCTTTACTTATAAACAGCTTGGATAAAGGTGAAGAGACTAGATCCGGAGGAGAATAGATATGAGCTCCGAAAAACCTCACTTAAATCTAGTGGTAATAGGGCATGTAGACCATGGAAAGAGTACACTAGTAGGCCATATTCTCTATAGACTAGGACTTGTAGACGAAAAGACAGTAAAGACTCTAGAGGAAGAAGCTAAAAAGAAGGGTAAGGAAAGCTTTAAGTTTGCCTGGCTTCTTGACAAGCTTAAGGAGGAACGAGAAAGAGGAGTAACTATAGCTTTAACCTATCTAAAATTCGAGACAAGAAAATATATCTTCACAATAATTGATGCCCCAGGCCATAGAGACTTCATTAAAAACATGATTACTGGAGCTAGCCAGGCTGATGCTGCTCTTCTAGTGGTAAGTGCTAGAAAGGGAGAGTTTGAGGCTGGCATGAGTGCTGAGGGGCAGACACGTGAGCACGCTATACTAGCTAAGACCATGGGTATTAACCAGATAGTAGTAGCCATTAACAAGATGGATGCTACTGATCCACCGTGGAGTGAGAAGAGATATAAGCAGATAAGAACTGTTCTTGAGAAGTTCTTAAAGAGCCTGGGATATGATGTTAGCAAAATACCATTCATACCAACATCAGCTTGGACTGGAGACAACCTTATTGAGAGAAGCGTTAACATGCCATGGTATGATGGGCCAACACTTGTAGAAGCTCTTGACCTACTACAGACTCCTCCAAAGCCTATAGATAAACCATTAAGGATCCCTATACAGGACGTCTATGCAATTAGCGGTGTAGGTACAGTACCTGTTGGCAGAGTTGAAACTGGTGTACTAAAAGTTGGTGACAAGATAGTATTCATGCCTCCAGCAAAGGTTGGTGAAGTAAGAAGTATTGAGACCCATCATGTTAGAATACAAAAAGCTGAACCTGGTGACAACATAGGATTCAATGTACGTGGTATAAGTAAGCGTGATATTAAGAGAGGAGATGTAGCTGGCCACTTAACAAACCCGCCTACAGTAGCTGAAGAGTTTACTGCAAGAATCTTCGTGATATGGCATCCAACAGCTATAGCGCCAGGCTATACGCCAGTACTACACATACACACTGCAAGTGTTGCATGTAGAATACTTGAGATAGCGGCAAAACTTGACCCAAGAACAGGCCAGGTTGTAGAAAAGAACCCACACTTTATCAAACAGGGTGATGCAGCGATAGCTAGGTTTAAGCCAATTAAGCCACTGGTTGTTGAGAAATATAGTGACTTCCCACCACTAGGAAGATTTGCAATGAGAGACATGGGTAAGACTGTAGGCATTGGAGTAGTAGTCGATGTTAAACCAATGAAGATAGAGATCAAGACCAAGTAAATAGCACTCATTTTTAAACCAAGGTTATAATAGTTCTTTAAATCAAAGAGTTTTTCAACCCGGAAAACACTCCATACTAACTAGTATGTAGCAGAGCAGGGTGCGACAGCATGTCCATGGTAAGAATAAAGATATGGAGTACAGATGTGGATAAGTTAAACGAGTTTGTATCAAAAATAGTCGACATAGCTAAGAGAACAGGTATAAAAATTAAAGGACCTATACCATTACCTACAAAGAGACTAGTAGTACCAACGCTAAAGCTCCCCCACGGCGAGGGAAGAAAGAAATGGGAAAAATGGGAAATGAGGATCCATAAAAGAATAATTTACATAGCAGCTGATGAACGAGCAATGAAACAACTTATTAGGATAAGAGTGCCGCCTGAAATATGGATGGAAGCAGAAATAATTAGATAACACTATCTTTACATAATACTTTACATAATATAAATTCTTCATCAAAGAGCCTCACACTTTATAGGGTTCGCCTCTTCATATGCTTGTATATGTTTATATAAACGGTCATCGGCTCATCTTTGGATAACCCGCTCTTCTGTCTGGTTTCATCCGTCATTGAGCGGGTGCCCCACGACCCAGAGCGTGGGGCTAGGTGTTTGAGTGTTTTAAGGTATATGTTCATGGCTCCTACCGTGTCTCGGTCAGCTATGAATCCACAGTTACAGTTTCTACATAGCTTCTCCAGATCCTCTAGAGCAATAGCACTCCTTGTTTTCCTAGCTTTAGATACAATGTACTTTGCAAACTTCCTACACCAATCAACAATTATGTTTCCCGAACGTCTATGAAGCGCTCTAA
>JAGGXK010000051.1 GCA_021163115.1 Desulfurococcales archaeon
GCTAGCTGACTAGCAATCTCAGCCTCAACAATAGATACATCATATAATCCTTCAACATAATTTTTCTCAGCAGAGTATAAGTAATCCTTGGCTCTTTTCAGCAAAGTCCTAGCATACTCTATACTCAGATTACTCACCATTTATCTTATTACTTAGCAGAGGTATTATAATTAAATTCTAGGTCTACTACTTACATTTCCCTAAAAATGGAGGTTTACCAGGCTTTCTTTTTAAAGCTACTCCAGCTCATATGCCAGAGGTACGTATCTTATCCTGCATCCTGCTTCTCCTAGTTCTTCATGTAGTTTAGCTATTTTGTCTGAGTCTCCGGATATAATCATTGTTTCTATACATTTCTCTCCAATGTGTAGGTGGTTATACTGGGATACTATGTCTTTATACCTCTCTAGTATCCCATGGATTCCCTGGTGCATTCTATGAGCTATTATTATCATTACACCCATGCATTTATGTGGTCTTAGGTAGTGTAGGTGATCGTGTATGTATTCCTTTAATGCATCTTCTATAAGGCTTGATCTATCTACTCCAAGTTTTGAGGCAAGCTGATCTAGACAGTCAGCCATTTCAGTGGGTAGTGATACTCCGAATCTCCTCTTTTTTGTAGCCATTTCCTTGTTCACCTCTTTTTTGTAAGTAGTGCTCCTACATAGATCATTGTTAGTACAAGACCTGTTATACCTGCTGGTGCAAGGTTCATTGTTACTGCTAGGTATAGTCCTAGGAGGCTTGCTAGTAGGCTAAACAATATACTATATACTATGGTGTCTCCTGCACTATTTGATAGTGTAACAGCTATTGATGCAGGCAATAGTATTAGGACGTGTTCTAGTACAAAACCAACAATCCTTATGAGTACAACAGTTGTTACTGCTAGTAGGGTGAAGACTACTAGGTCATAGATCTTAGTGTTTATTCCGGAAAGCTTTACGGAGTCTCTATCAACTCCCATACATATCTGCTCCCTATAGGTTAGCAGTAGTATAGATACTGTTACAAGTGCTATCCCTGAAGCTATGGCTACATCATCTATGCTTACAAGGAGGGGGTCACCTATTATAAGTGTTGTTATATCTGTTGCTATAGGGAATCTTGTTAAGACATAGTATATTGCTATAACACTAGCACTAGCAGTAAATGCTACAAAGCTTGCAGTTGCTGTATCTGGGTCTATGCCACGGTGTATCATGTAGCCCACTATATATGTTAATGCTATACCAATGACTATTATCCAGAAGTACTGGTTTGATATAATAGTGGTGTATGCTAGGGGGATTGATGCTACTGCTGCAAACAATGCTACATGGGGGGAGGCTGCTGCTAGGAAGTAGAGTCTACGAGCAGCTACAACAGGGCTCAGTACTCCATAGGCTAGTGCAACAGAAACCATAACGATAACCCATAGGGGGTTTGGTATATAGTGTATTCCTAGAAGGAACGATAATGCTATAGTAGCTATAAGGGCTCCAACACCCATTGTTTTATAAAGACCTCTTCTCCCAACCCATAGGTATCCTAGACCAAATAATATAGTGGCTAGGGCCCCGGATAAGCCTACTAGATAACTGGTTAATGGTATAGCCTTCTCTCCCTGCTTTCCTGGCGTAATGGTTTCCTTCTTGAGGGAGCTGGCTTGGCTTACAATGTATTTGATTTTCTCAAGAATACTTTCCTGGGATGTAGGTGTTTTTACTTTAAGAACGGGTATATTGTAGGTTTTCGCCATCTCTACTAGCTGCTGGCTTGCAGGAAGTGTTGTTGGCTCCAATACTATAGCTACCCCGATTTCTCCTCCCGCCATTGCCTTCTCTATTCTATAGATATCATCTGGTGTAGCTGGTATCCCATGCTCCTTTATCATTAAATACTCTATATCTATTCCAAGCCATGATACAGCATACTGGGTTACAGGAGTATCTGCTACAGCTATGACATCAATCTTTTGTATGGTATTGACAATATTGTCTATCTCAGCAATTATTGATCTGGCCTTGGAGAGATATTGTTCTATACATAAGGGGTTTTTCTCAGCCATTACATGGGCTGTATAGTTTATAAACACTTTATAGTTCCATGGATCATATATTGGCATATGATAATTTGGCTGCCCAGTTACAGGGTTCTCTAGTATATTTATACCTGGTATACTTGGTATCTCTACTAGAACAGCCCTTACCTCCCCCTTCTCAGCTAGCCTGCGTATATCCTCTTCAAAGGGAGCATGGGCAGTGGATATGATTACATCAGCTTCCTCCAGTAATCCAACATCATCTGGTGTAAGCTGGTATTCATGAGGGTCTACACCTGCTGGTGCAATAGATACAACTCTATCGCCACTACATAATAGGGGCTCTATATCGTATACTAGGTTAGGGAATGAGACTACGACAAGTAAGCCATGATTATCTGTCTGGGTATATACAGAGGGATTGACAGGGGCTACCAATAATATTATTAGTACTAGTAGTGTTAACAGCCTCCTTGCTCTATCCATGGCCGGCGCCAGAAACCTTATTTGTGTACAGTTATTTATAAGATTTACTTGGAGTGTGCACAAGAGAGGGTGGAGAGGGGTATAGTATTGGGTGTCACAAGTATAAAGCTGGAGAAGCTTACTGTAGGGTATCAGGGAATACCTATCCTAGAGGGTATGAGTCTTGAATTTAAAGCTCCCTCACTAGTACAGGTTCTTGGCCCTAATGGTGCTGGTAAGACAACATTGCTTAAAGCTATACTCGGGCTGCTCAAGCCTATGGATGGCAGGATCTATCTTAATGGAGAAGATGTTACTGGGCAGCCTGAGAAGGCTGGTAGGTATATAGGTTATGTACCCCAGTTAATGGTTAATAGTGGACACTATCCTGTAACTGCATGGGAGCTTGTATTATCATCTCTACTGCTTAGGAGGAGGAAGTGGCCACGCCTTGTACCTAGTGGGAGTGATGTAGAGCTTGTCCAGAAGGCCCTTAAGCTAGCTGGTTTGCCGGAAGATAAATGGTATAGTAATTTCTGGAGACTATCTGGTGGTGAGAGGCAGAGAACACTTATAGCCCGTGCTATTGTAGCTGATCCATCAATACTGTTAATGGATGAACCTCTCTCAGCGGTTGATCCTGTTGGGAAGGTTGAGCTTGCAAGACTCATTGGTGGTCTTGCAAAGAAGAAGCTTGTAGTAGTTACAAGCCATGACCCAATGCTTCTCCTAGACTATACAGACTACATAGTACTTGTTAACCGTGGACAATACCTTATGGGCAGACCTGATGAGGTGTTGAAGCTAGAGGTTGCATCAAAGATCTATGGACAAGCAGTTATACCTGTACAACAACACATACATATATGCGATGCCCACCGCTAGAACCCTATATTTACCTATAACGAGTTTGTTTAACTTTATCCGTTCAACTTCCATAAGCTGGGTTATTAAATGAAGCAACTAAAACAACTACTATATTATCCACTGTATTAACGTAGTGTCTCCTGTTATAGAGTTTATGTATAAAGTCGGGTTATCTCTAAGTAAGAACCCATGATATGTTGATTAAACAAGAGTGTATGGTTATGTTAATTGTATATACTATGTTGTTTCTCATAAAGGATATTTAGAACAACTGTATAATAGTTCTTTACACAAAATATATGAATGACTACACTGTATAATTAGTGGGTAAAGTATAAGTAGTTGTTTTCTAAGATAGGTAACCAATAGTATAGTATTGGTGGATTTAGTGTTAAGAAAGATATATCCTCTACTACTCTCTTTATTATTAATAAGTATACTATATACAAGCATACCATTAAGTAGCACCAGCTACTCACCATCGGCAGTTCTAGATGATAGAACGAGTTCAGGCCTATTCCTTGACTTAGACAAGATAAGGTTTACAAGTAATGGAACCCATGTAACAATAAATGCGTCATGGTATGGTGATATGCCGAGAAGCCGGGACACTAGATCATACTATTTACATAGGCAACTATTCATATACTTTGATAATTGATGCTAACTGGTTTACTGGATGGGGTGAGCAATCCAATGATGTAGGAGTGCCTTATGATGGCTATATAATCATGAGCTCAACGCTTAAGAATGATTATGTAAATATACATTTATTTAATAGAACAAGCTCCAGCATGGTAGGAAAAGGTTATACTGGCCCAGTATCTGTAGATGGTAAATCCCTTGAAACTACAATACCCTTTAATGCCTTAAACATGACTGGAGATAAGATCGTATTTACTAAACCATATAGTTACACGTATTTCTATGACTACATATGGCCAGAGGATGTATACAAGAATGTTAGTATAGGAAGTGCATCAATAGTTGTTGATGGAGATAAAAGTGATTGGGAGAGCCAGGGGGTAGCCCCTATTTTCGTGGATACAGGAGATAATACAACTATACCGTACCAGGGCTTAAACATTACTAGAGTCTATATGGCTATAGATAATAATACAGGGTTACTGTATCTTGGTGTAGAGCTTGGCGGGCCAGTAAATAATAGGCTTCTCCAAGAACCCCATGGTGGAGGTTATAGTGTCTTAGCACTATCCTATAGGTTTAAAATAGATGTTGACAACGATGATAACTATGACTATGAGGTAAGACTGTATGTAGCTATATAAATGTCTATAACTATACTTCAAGAACGGGTAAAAGCTACTATCCTACAACACTTGGTGCTGGAGTAAATATTGTGTTCTATAATACCTCCTTTATGGAGTTTAGTATTAACAAGGATCTAGTTGGATTACCAGGTTATAGCGTAGGTGAGAACATTAGTTTAGATCCAAGATACCTTAATGGCTGGTTCTACGACTATATCAATAGACTATATCAATACCTATGCAGGTATGGGTGATAGGATATTATATAGTGTTGGTGAGGGGTTTAAGGTTGCAAAGATCTATGGGAGTCATTACAGATCAGTTGGTAGTCCTGGAGTCTATGAGTTGTATACTGGAAACCGTTCAGTGTCACTAGAGTATGCTGGTTCACCTGTTAGTGCCCGTTTCCGTCTGGCTGAATATGATTCCTCTCCATTGTTTGTGGGCGTTGATACTCCTCCAATGCTTAGCAGTGTATATGCATTGTTACCTAGTAATACTTCTGCAATAGCAGGTGAAATGACTGTTTCTGTAAAATATGATAGAGAGCTTGCTGAGAGCCTAGGTCTTGATGCTAGCCAGATAGCTTTATACTATTATGATAGTGCAAGTGATAGTTTTAGGAGGTTGCAGTCCCTTGTATCAGTTGGTAACGGGGTTGTATATAGTATTTTGAAGCCAGATATGTTCTCTAGTGAGCCCAAGGGAGATATAATGTTTCTGGTATCCTATGGAGCCTCCTCAGGCAATATAACAACGGTTACTAAGACAAATACTCTATATTCAACTGAGACCATTACCACAACAATAACTTCTGCTGGGGCAGGTGCAGCAACTCTTACTGAAACCAAGACGGTTATCACAACATCTTCATTAATTCTTACAACCACGGTGACTGAGGCAACAGTTACTGAAAAGACAACAGAGACTGTAACCACAACAGTATTGGAGACTACTGGGGTTCCTGTTCAACCACAGCTAGATATGCTTCCATGGATGGTTGCTGAAGCGTTGTTTGTAGCACTAGCTATAGCGATAATTGTGCTTGGTAGGAAGAAATAAGTTATTGGATACCAAGAGTCTAGTATATTTTTACATCTTTTTAAACACTTCCTGACCATGGATTTCTACATTCTCTTAAATATTTCTAGGAATACATCACTGTATACTCTCCATTTCAGCTTGCCATACTCCTCGGTCTCCCACAAGAATCCATTAGTGTGTAGGTTGCAGGGGAACTCATTACATTCTAGGCAACATCTTACATTCTTTCTTCTACAGCACTTTATGTACTCACACTCATCCTCATGTACATCGCATCCCTTGCATAACCCGTTTAGATACGCTTTACAGTAGCTACATACTAGCCCACAATACGAGTATAGTATATTTTCTGCTCTAGGCATGGATTCACCTATGTATAATATAAGCCTTGGAGATATAGTTATCTATAACGGATATGTTAGGAGAAAAAGTTTCTTAGGATAAAAAATATTGGGTTTATTTACTTCGGGGCATTTACTGCCCTATTTAATAGGTCCTCCCAGACAGCATCTACGTATTCCTGGAACTGTTTTAGTAAGTGCCTGTTCTCCGGCTTTAGTAGGTGTTTGAATCTTCCCTGGAGTTCTACAAATTTTTCTATTGGCTGTTTTAGCTTGGGGTTTCTTGCTATTGCTAGGCTACGGTCTGTTAGCTTGTATCCTACACCTGGTCCCCACTCCCATAGTGGGAAGTAGCATGTGTCTACCGCCCTCCTGCTTAATTCTATTGTTACTGCTGTATCATGTCTCCATCCACGATTACAACTGCTGAAGGCATGGATGAATGCTGGTCCATCGACTTCTATGCCTTTCCTAACCTTCTTTATGAAGTCTA
>JAGGXK010000068.1 GCA_021163115.1 Desulfurococcales archaeon
TAGCACTAGCTATTGCCCTCCTCTACATGTCTAATCTTATAATGTCTTCTCTCTATGTGTATGAGAGTATTAGTAGGGTTCTTGAACCTCTTGAATACCATGATGCATATGTTTTCCTCTGGCCAGGAAACAGGAGTGTCTCATGGATGATTAATGAATCTGTTTCACTAATTAATAAACAGGATTACATAGAAGTTTCTGGCCCCATAGTATATGTTGAAAAATATAAGCTTGCGGAAAACCTAACACTTATCCTTAAAAGCAATGGCAAGCCCCTGCTCCTACCCAATGGCACAGTATTCATTATAATGGGGTGGATGGGCCGTGGAGCAGGTGAATTAAATACCACACTCTATCTATCAACTGACATACTAAGCTATAACCTTGGTAAGGGTGTAGTATCAAAAAGTGATCTAGATAAAGTGTATGCTGGAATAGAGCATACAGAGGTTTTTGGGGAAGAAGTAGTTATAGCTAATAATCGTCTATACCCTGGTAAACCCTATGCACCCTACACTATTATTGAGGGTCGTCCCTGGACAGGAGGTGTATTTGGGGAGGTTGTTCCAAGACTATATAGTGATATATATGATACTATCCGGATTTATGAAGCTCCACATACTAGAGGCAAGGAATTATACGTGATCCTGTATACAGGGGTTGATAAGCTAGATTATTTTGAGGAGAAAATAAGAGACTATGGAGTTGCTTCTAATAACTTCTACTTAAGAACATCTAGTGCGATATACCAGCTACCTCTAAGCTTAAACATTGTCTCTCAGCTATCTGATACATTTGATAGGCTTAAATCATATTCTAACGCCCTTGTTATTGTCCCAGTAAAATATGATCTTGGGAAAACTATTGTAGGATATAGCATTGCCGGTTCTTTAAAGAACATTGGTGAGGCAATTTATGCACTAGCCCAGGATACATGGAGTAGTAGTGGATGTGTTACAGTATATAATGATGTTATAGTTAAGGCTCTCCAGGAAATGGTGTTTACAGAGGTTATGACCCGGTTCATTACCTTGATAGGTATTGCCCCATCCCTTATACTTGTATGGATTGTATCATCAAGGCTTCCACCAGTTATAGTAGCTATATTGAGGAAGGTTATTGCATTGATTAGGATCAGGGGTATTGGTGTCTCAAGGATAAAGAAGGCTTTTACTATAGCTCTGGTTATATGGACTGTAGTGGGTGTTTTAGTAGGGTTCTCTTTATCTCCACTATTTATTGCCCTAGTTAGGGGTACTAGCTTAGACTTGCTACTACGCTCCTTCTACAACATGCTTGACCCCTACACGATTATAGGCTTGATAGCTGTAACAGTTATAACCATTATTATATCGGTTAACAAGAGCTTTAAGATCCTGTCAAGAATTGCCCCAAGAGAGTTTACACGTCCCACAGTACTTGTTGAACAACCACTATACAGTCATGGTATGGATAAGGGTTCGTGGGCTGCACTAGGGCTTGGAGTATACTATATTGTTAAGACAGCTATAGGTTTTAGTCCAACAGCATACATGATCGCCTCCCCACCCTCACCCATGATACTCCTCATAATCCTCCTAGTCCTCGTACTCATTGAACCTATAGTCCTATTCCTGGGGCCAATACTCTTTGTATATGGTATGGCTAAGCTATTGGTTGCATACCCTGATAGGCTCCGTAGAATAGTTGAGACTATACTATCACCTATTGCTGGAGAGTTCAAGCACTTGGTTGTAAGGCTGCTGGAGGTTAAGCCTGCTCGTATAGCTGTAGCAGTAATGGTTATAGGATTCTCTGTTGGCGTATTGTTGTCTGGTGTTATTGGAGAATACTCTATGTCCTATACCCTAGACTCTATGGAGAAAACAATCTATGGTACAAGCTACTATATCTATCACTCCTATAACCTAACATACTTTACCAGCCACATAGATGAAATAGAGTCTGAGGCAGCAAGGCTTATACAGGGTCAATACAGCATCATTGTTGTTGTAAACATATACAATATTGTTGAAGGGGCTCAGCTATACATAGGTAATACTGAGATCCAGCATATAGTGTTTATTGACAAGGATAGTTATACAAAACTATTCTATTTACCGCCAGGGATTAGCAGTGGCCTCAATACACTTGAGTTGGTTGAGGGTCTTGGGGATTGGAAGGTACTGTTGGCTGCAGCACCATCAATGGATGTCCCTGATCTTGGTGTACACGATCTTGTTGTTAAGAGTGGATTAAAGAGTACTAATTTAGCTAAACTGGATATCTATGGTAGACTATATACATTGCCAGGAGCTGGCGCTCTCGCTAATATAGCTGGTTTAGCAACTGGTAGGTCAACTACATCTATTGGGCCTAATGCAGAGATTAGCTTGCCAATACTTGAACCAACTCTTGTAATGGATAAGAGTATGCTTAAGGAGTTCATGAGTTCTCTAAGAGATAAGATGGAGTCTCTAGGGGTTAGTGGTAGAACAATGGATATGGGGGTTGACATAGTGTGTGTGGTTGCAGTAGACAAGGCCCCTCCAACACCTATACTAGGGGACTGGATGCTATGTAATACAACAGTGTATAAGAGTGGTTTTGAGAATACACGTAACTTCCTATTAACAAGTATGCAGGAGCATGTTTCAACAGGTCTAGCACTATATATTACAGGGCTAGCTACTACAGCAATACTAGCTTATGCAAGCATCTATGAAAACCTATATGCATTTACTCTACTGAGGGCACGTGGTGTTAGAGCTAGAAAGATCCTTGTAATAGCGCTTGGTGAGGGGCTAGCAATATCTACACTAGGCATAATACCAGGTATAATACTTGGCGCTGTTCTAGGATTAAACACTCCTAGAGCACTATTCATGTTATCCATATCAACTTACGAGCTTGCAAGACTTACCGGTATAGAGTATATTCCCTGGCTTCCACCAAGCTCCCTCATAGCTCTAACCCTGATCCCTGTTGTAATAATACTTGTATCCCTAATCATATCCTATACTACATTTAGGAAGGTATTACGTGAAGCCATAACTGTGCTTGGAAGCCATATATAGGGTGTAGTATTATGGAGAAAAAACGCGATCTACCTGTAGAAGGGTTTAAGACCAAGGGTGTTGAGGCAGAGGTACGTGATCTAGTAAAGATCTATAAGATGGGCCGTGGAATCGAGGTACAGGCATTGCGTGGACTAAACATGAGGGTGGAGGCTGGGGAAGCTGTTACTATAATGGGGCCAAGTGGCTCTGGTAAGACAACGTTATTGAATATAATTGGGGGAGTTGATGTACCAACAGGGGGTTCTGTAATAGTTGGTGGTGTAAGAGTTCACGAGCTTAGTGAGAAGGATCTAGAGGATTATAGGCTTAAAATGGTTGGCTATATGTTCCAAGCATTCAATCTTGTCCCAGTACTATCTGCTCTAGAGAATGTAGAGCTCCCAATGATAGCACTTGGTATACCGAGGGAGAAGAGGGTTAAGAGAGCAAAATGGTTGCTGAAGCTAGTAGGGCTGGAGCACCGTATGAACCATAAGCCTACAGAACTTAGTGGTGGTGAACAACAGAGAGTAGCTATAGCTGTAGCTCTAGCCAATGACCCGCCCCTAATACTTGCTGATGAACCAACTGCAGAACTTGATACCGAAAACGCTATGAAGATCGTTGACTTACTGACAAGCCTTTCAAGAAAGTATGGTAAAACAGTAATTGTCTCAACCCATGACCCCCGTATAGCTACACGTACCAATAGGATATTGAGAATAGAAGATGGCATAATCAAGGGAGAACATAAGCCTATAGAACTAGAACAACCACCCCATAAAGCCAGATTATCCGATCTAGTAGAAGTGATTAAGCTAAGAATAGCTAACCTAGAGAAAGAACTAGAGAAGCTCTCACAGAAGCTAGTCAATAAAGAGATAACACCCGAGGAATTCGATAAAGAATATACAAAGATA
This sequence comes from Desulfurococcales archaeon, assembly GCA_021163115.1. Taxonomy (GTDB): domain Archaea; phylum Thermoproteota; class Thermoprotei_A; order Sulfolobales; family Desulfurococcaceae; genus JAGGXK01. The sequence goes on from JAGGXK010000068.1 coordinate 3,959, forward strand.
AAAGCATTAATAACAGGCTATAAAGAACTCCTATCAAGTCTTGGACACTAGCTATATTAATCAATACATGGTATAAAATATTTGTATTAAATATTTTATATTGAATCAACATATATATGCTAGAATATACTAGGTAATTATCATGGAGAATAATATGGTTATTAACCCAAGATTCTATATAATAACATCTCTTACTATTATAGTGATACTTGTATTCAGTGTTATAGTAGCTAGTGCTACTAATTTAGATTATTCCGTGGACAGTATTAGGTTTAGAGTATTTAAGTATACATATAGGGTTTCTGAAGAGCCTGGTGCTAACTACTTTATCTACTATGGTGATGGGTTTATAGGATATTATCATATAAATGATATATGTAATGGTAACTGTAGCTTTATACCAGCAAGCCATGTTTTATCAATAAATGATTATTCAAGGATACTCGATCTAGAGGATAGTGTTGTATATGTGCTTAGATCCCAGTATGGGTTAACCATACCCTATAGGGGCATGATCTATGTTGTTGATGAAGGCATGATTGTATTATTACCTGTATTTATAACAAATAAGAGTGTTAACTTGGAGGATGTGCTCCATAGTCTTAAATCCATTATCGGAGATAATAACGTTGTTATTGTATTAAAGATTCTTCCAAACGATCTATATAGCGGTGATCCCATGGAGGTTGAGGAGGCTATTGGAAAGCTTAAACCAATACTCGATATTATATATAAGGTTAATAATACGGGTGTTGAAGATGTAGATGGTAAATTAGTTAGTGAATTGGAGACAGCTTTAATGGATCTAAATAATGGAAGACTACCTGGCATATCCTTTTCAGCTAGATACAAGGCTTTTGGCTGTCTTGGAATAGTACTAGATGGTGTTAAGGAAAAACCCTCTCGTGAAAGTATTATAGAGTTTATTAGAGTATTGAAGAAGCATTATAGGTAATGAAACCCCCATTGTCATAGAAGCTGGCAAGGATTCTCCTGTTCCATTAAATCAAAATAGTGAACCATATATACATAATGATCCTGAGACAAACCTTATAGTATTAGCCCCTATATTAATAGTTGTTGCTTCAATACTCATCTATAAATATAGAGTAAGGTATAGGTTATTCTAAACACTCTATTATTTTACCTGCTTATGCTATCTTAACTACTTTACCTCTTATCCTGCATAGATCCTTTTGATGTAGGATATGTATTTCAAGCGGGTAGTAGATGGGTATTTTATCCTCCAAAGCCTCCCATATCCTAGCCAATACCTCTGCCTTCTCAATATCTCTCTCCTTAAATATTACCGCTAGGTCTATATCACTATGTATTGTAAGTCTATTCTCAGCAGCTCCGCCTATAACATATATTTCTGCATCTGGGTAAATCTTCTTGATGACCTTGGCAGCTTCTTGAACAACCTTCCTCCACTCCCTAAGCATTGATAGTTTTCCCTTAATTTTCCTAGCCAAAAACAACCGCCTCTATCTCCTTAAGTAGCTCTATAACATCTCTAGCTATTTTTAGTAAAAGCTTAGCCTCTCTTTCTCCATATTCAAAGATCCCGTAGACAGCGCGGGTATGGGCTTCAGCAAGCTCTGCAAGCTCCCTCCTATGACCTCTAATATAGTTAGATATAAGTTCAGCCTCCTTCTCCAACTCCTCCTCAAGAAGTGCTGATGCAAGAATACCTAGTAATCCACGTACATCATGCCCTCTTACCTCCTCGCCAAGCACACGATATATAACAGACTTTACATAAAGCTGGACAGCATACTCGGCCTCACGCGCTACAGTATCATAGTCTCCCTCCTCAAAAGCTCTCTCAGCCCACTTTAATGCATTTAAAGCCCTCTTCTTAAGCAGTTTAGCATACTTGCCGCTCACTAAAGTATTCACCAAGAAATAATTCTTTATCACATAGCTATAAATTATAGTTGTTTAAAAATTGGCTAGGAAAAATAGTTGAGGTATAGACTGGTATAGGAGTGGGGGCTGGATTATTTCTTATCAATAGTCTTCAAGTGTTTTTCTAGGAATATTAGTGCTGGTAATAGTATCTTTATTGCATCATCCATCTTTATTATCATGTGCCCCATGTCTGGTGTTATGTGGGCTTCAAAGGTTTTTCCTTTATCTAATAATTTCTCCATGTATCTTAATACAGGTTTTAGTGGTGTCCTAGAGTCGTTCTGAGGATGTATTATACATAGTGGTGTCTTAACGTTGTCTACATAGGTTATTGGTGAACGGTCTCTCCACAGCTCTTTCTTGCCTGCAAACAACACGTCTATGAATTGCCTGAATATTGCATCACTTAATCCATACATTTCCTCCCAGTCTACAATACCTGCTCCAGCTACACCACACTTCCATAGATCAGGGTGTTTCCCTAGTGCTAGGTAGGTCATGTATCCTCCATAGCTATAACCCATAACAGCTACTCTATCAGCAATCTTGTTCTCAACCCCCCATTTAGCAGCATATACTATGTCCTCTAGATCACCTCCACCAGGATCACCTATATCCATTAAGCGATATTCGTCTCCATAGCCTGTTGAACCTCTAAAGTTTGGTGCTAGTACATGGTATCCAGAGGCAACAAGTGATGCAGTCATAATACTCCATACATCCCGGACCTCGCTCCAGGGACCGCCATGGACATACACTATAGCTGGCCCAGGTCTGGGGGTATTATTTGATAATGCTACATACATTGGTACCTCTAATCCATCAAAGGAGCTATATTTAATAAACATGGTTTCTCCAAGACTATGCTTTATATCACTTGGAAGCTCGTTGTCTACAACTACTCTTTGCCCTCCATTAACAGGATCTATTTCAAGTATTTTCGTGGGAGTAACCATATTTGATACAGCAACATATACTTTGTCCCTAAGGAATACTGGGTATCCATGAATTGTTCCCTTAGGAGTATCTACTAGTTTCCCATCAACAAAAAGCCTTGACCTCCCATCACGTTTTCCAACAGCCCATATCCTCCCATTATCAAGCCATCCATAGGAGTCATGCTCTATGGGATCGTACATATCATAGTCTTTATGACTAAACTCTACCTGCTTAATATTTTCTGCTAGAACATCATATACATAGAGCCTATTCCTTCCACGATAATTGCTTTCAAACAATATTCTCCCACTACTTATTCTTGGAAACTTATTGTTTGAATTCTCCCGTGGAGTATATACCTTGAACTCCCCAGTATCTAAGCTATAGATAAACAACTCATACGATCTGGGATTACCCCTTAATGTACCAAAACCTACAACATACTTGTCATCAGCATCTGTTACAAAAGCTATGGTATTTAATGTATATAGCTTATCCCATGAACCATCAGTGCTGGCCATATACAATGCAAGTTCTTTCTCAGTGGAACCTATAAAGAATACCTTGGAACCATTATAGGTTATACTAAATATCCTCATAGGGGGAATATCCTGAAGCCTCTCCTCCCCTCCACCATGTATACTTGTATAGAATATACCATGCAACTCCCTTCCACGAGAAACATCCCTTATATAAAACAACAATGGCGAACCAGGCCTTGGATCAGCAGCCCCATTAATTGACTCAACAGTATGCCTATATAACCTCCCACTACCAGGATCCATAGACCATAGGCTAGTAACACCCTCCCTAGTACTAAGAAACACTATCCTATCAAAAGTATACCCCAGCAAAGCATATGAAGGTATCCTAGTAAGAGTCTCAAGAACATATATGATCCTAGAAATACTGGAACCCGCCAATACGCAACCCCATCAATATCATATCATTACCCTCATATTATAAGCATCTAATAAAAATATAATCCATAGATTACTTGGTTGTATAGTAAATTGGTGAAACCTTGTTCGTTAGAAAAGAGTTTGTACTAGGTCTGATCACCGAGGCTATGTTAGTGCTCATAATACTTTTACTGGTGCAAAGTTTCATTATAGCAATAGCTGATACTGGGAGCGGTGCTGCCGTAACTATATATAAGAGTTGGGCTGGAGGCATTGTTATTGAAACAAAAACTGGTATAGATGTTTCATTTACATCAAATATAGATTTTGCTGATCATTGGGTAAAGATCACTACGTGTTGTGGTTGGTATAAGGTTGAGGATAGGGTTGTAGAATGTTAAATGAAATAATACTATCAGTATTAATGATTATTCTAGGATCAACCATTATCTATATTACCTATAAGATTTTTGCTAGGACTAAATTAGGCATGAAACTAGGGGACGAAAGCGTTGGATTTTAGCTTTATTGTATTATAATATGTCTATCTAATACATCTTAGGGTCATCTCTATATATTCTATATTGAGCTACGAAATACTGATCCTTCCAATTGTAGTTGTTATACAGCCTTCTACAGTTTCTTATCCGTATTAGCCTTAGCCTATCTTGTATACTTAGGTCCTGGCATATAGGTGTAGGTTTCATACATGTTATCTAGTTGCTGGGATACTAGTTTGATTAATTATATAACCATAGATTTAATATTTGGATATGTAGAAGTTATTATTTCTTGATCTAGTATAGTATAGGTGTGGTGCTTGGTCTTGTCTCACGAGGCTGTCGTTAGGGTTAATGTACAATCTCACTACGTTGGTGATGTGGGTAGAGAGAGGTTAAGCTAACCTATGCTATAGATCTCTTTGTGCGTGGAATAGTGAGTGTTGAGAGAGTAGCTGAGTTGGCTGAAGTTGATCTCTATGAGTTTCTCTATGAGCTCCATAAGAGGGGGATAAAAGCTTATCCCTATATTGATGAAGAGCTTCGAGAGGAACTAAAACTTGGTTAAACAATGTATAGTAGTTAACTATAGCGTCGTAATAGCTCTAGCACAGATAAACCTACTGCATGTCCTGATTCATCTATACAACAGGGTTATTGTACCAGCTGTTGTTTACGAGGAGGTTGTAATTAGGGGGTGCACAAGACCAGGTTCATGGAGGCTTAGGGCTTTACGGCTGGAATAGCCTATATCCCTATACTACCCTTCATAACCGATACAGAGATCGAGGATATGGCTAGAACTGCCAAGGATCTTGGCTGTAGCTACGTATTCTTTGCCCATTAACGCTAGATGGTTTAGGTAAACAACTATACCTTAGGATTATAGAGAAATAGTTTCCAGAACTACTTGGGAAACACTATTACTATATAGTAATACACTATTCACCACTCAAATGGTATACTAGTAGACCATATAGAGAATCCATGAAGTATATTGAGAAGTATGGGTTAAGATTCGGTATCAAAGAAACAGATCTTGGGATATACTAGTATGCTTAAATACTCTATTAATGAAGTCATAGGGTATTAAAGAATTTTACAGACAAAAAGAGCTCCAATTCGTTTTCGTTATTAAAACAATTAATAGACATCTATAAGCCTTAATCAGTAAATGGTATGAGAATAGATCTACTTTACTAAACTATTGTCAAGTAAAGGATTTTATATCTATTACATGGGGGATCGGGTTAGTGGTGTTTTTAAAGTAGTGTTATTTAGGGTTATTCAAAATATATATTCTAGGTGTTGCCTAGGTGGCTACCCAGGTTAGTATTACTCTTCGGCTTTCACGTGGTGTTGCTGAGAGGCTTAGGAGGGAGGCACAAAAGGCTGGCCTAGGTCTTGAGGAGTATGTGTTGGAACTAGCCATCCGTGATCTAGATCCTTGGGAGAGGGTGCAAGAATATATTGAGGCCTCAAAGAGTCTGCTAGAGCAAGCGAGGGAGGAGCTAGGGAAAGGTGATGTAAGACAGGCTGCTGAGAAGCTCTGGGGTGCTACAGCATTAGCTGTTAAAGCATATGCGGAGTGGAAGGAAAACAGGAGATTAGCCGGTCATGGAGAGCTATGGGAGTACTCAAGGAAGTTGATAGAGGATCTGGGGGAGTGGGTGTATGATTCATGGATGGCTGCTAGCGGTATGCATACTTGCTTCTACGAGGGATGGTGTACAGATAAACATGTAGAGGAAGCTGTTAAGAGGGTGGAGAAACTGGTAGGTGAAGTGGAGAAGAGGATCAGTAAAAGCACGGGATAGGTGAACTGCTTAGCTATAATTCCTTAATTAACTCTTAACTAGTACTATACCTGGCCAGAACTAATCAAGTGTATAATTCTTATTCCGAGAAAACCACGCTCGATATAGGTATTTGTAATGAAGAGACGCCTTCTCTCTTGCTTAAAAGGGCTTTTGAGCCTTGACATAGCTAAAGGAGCCATTAATTAGTGTAATGGGGGAGTTTAAGGAGCTTGGGCTTTCAGTAAAGGCTTTACTGGCTTAAATACTTTCATATAGCTACTCTACTTTCAGCTATTGATGTGTTTGATGGTAGATTGTTTATTGTTGTTACTAGTACTCTATGTCTTCGTGCGATTTTGAAGCCTTGTCTAGCATAATAGTTTTCTAGCCCGTGGATTGCATCAAGGTATATTGCTTTAACTCTTTGCTTGTTTAGTTCCGAGATCATGTGTTGTAGTAGTGTTTTCCTATACCCCTGCCCTGAGTCTCTGGGTGTACTGCGAGTGTATAAATATAGCCGTAGAGGTTGCCGTCAAAGCCAAGCCTCTTCTCTGCATCAACATAGCCAACAATCTTGTCTGTTTCTCTATCAATAGCTATGTAGAGTAGGAGCTTTCTTGAAGTATACCATTTAATTGCATCATCTATACTCCATTCCTCAAACCAGCTATATTTCCTAAAAGCCTTGTTCCAGACCTCGACAACACCAGGTATATCATCTAAAGAACCCTTCCTAACAACAATATCTTGGCGAACCATAGGTTCTAAGAACTCGGCTTTATACTCCATCAATGTAACAGTTGTAGCTTCAACACCTAATCCAATGATCCCGCGGAGCATATTATATAGCTGTGAATACTCATAACCACAATTAATTCTAGCAACACATACACGTTTACAAGCCAGTCTATAACGAGCCCAGGAGAGTAGGGAGTAAAGAGTCTCTAGTAGATAATACTGTGGTAGAGAGGGATCAATACATAACCAGATCCATCCAATCCAGCCAGGTACCCTAGCAAAAACCATTCCATAAACTCTATTGTTATCCACAGCTATAGCAAACTCCTCCGGGTCAAAGGTACTATATTCAAACCAAAGCCTCCTAATCTCATCAACCGACATAGTCCTATCAGCAGCAAACCCTCTAATAGACATACATGAATTATATACACGGACAAGCTCTTGATCCAGTGAACCTCCTTGATAACCAACAATAATCCTCATAAAAACATCCCCAGCCCATCTACTTACACACTTATACCAGTTACTTAAGTAAATACAAGTAATACATCGTCTTAGTATTCAACATAGATCTTACTGGTGGAGCTGGAAAAGAATTTTACTAAACAATATTGTGGACTAATGTTATACTACTTCATTATCTCTATATGTATGCTTTCATTGATTATGCTGCAGAAGTCTTTATTGTTTGATGGCTTTGTACATATTAGGGTTTCTGCTATTATTGTGGCATTGAATGGTGTTGTGGCTATATAGTAGAACTTGTTTATGAGAGTTGTTTTTGGTGGAAGTGGTTTAAGCTTTAGATCACGGGTGCAGAGAACCGGTATTGATAGTATACTGCCTTGGCTTGTTTGGAACTTTATGTCTGCAGCAGGTTCTCTTACAACCCATAGAGGCGGCTCCATCTTCCAGTCTCTATTACATAGTGTGTGGCAGAAGGCGTTTGTTACAAGATATACTGTGTTATTGCCGTGGTTAGATAGCTTTACAGTGACCTCTATAACAGTGATGTTAGAGATACCTAGTGTATCTGTTTGAAAGGTATCAATAATGTTCTCCCTAGAATAAGTATTAATGATCTCTAGAGCTCTAGCTAGAATAATGGGATCATCTATAATACTATAGTTAATCTCTAGCTCTATATCGTCATGTATATCAATGTGGTCTTCATTGCCATTGGTGCCTCCATAGGATCCATTATTGTCTACTAGAGAATACTGGCTTAGAGATACTAGAGCTAGGGATAGTATAGATAGAGCCGTTATCAACACTGCTAAAGCAAGCCGGGCCTTAACCAAGGATCCGCTCCCATATTAGGTATCATCACAACTTATTTTATTAAACTAGTTAACAGAACAGTTTTCAAGAAACACTATCCCTTCACTGTCAAAGCGTTTTTGACTCACCCCTATAATTCTATTTGGGGGACAACAGGTTTTCAGCAGCGCCTCCACGGATACTATTTTCCAGATCCTAGATGTAGGGAGTGGACAAGGTTTTGTATACTATAAGTAAGAAGTATATTATAGCAAGAATATGGCATGGAAGGGTTCCATGTTCTAAAGCACAGGCCTATAGAGAGTTCCTGGTAAAGAGGGCGGTGCCGGATTATGAGTCTATTGAGGGGAATCCAAGTGTATATATTCTAGAGCGGAGGGAGGGCGATATAACCCGTTTCCTTGTGATATCCTTCTGGGAGGACATTGAAGCTATAAAGAAGTTTGCTGGCGAAGACATGGAGGCTGCTAAATACTATGAAGAAGACAAGGACTTCCTACTTGAATTTGAGCCAAAAGTCAAGCACTACACAGTTACATGGATGTCTTGGAAACAGAGGAGATAACTAGTAAACCAAGGTATATACATTAAGAAAATAATACCAGCTCCCAAGCAACGATCAAGAGAATACTTCATCATATATACCCCCTTAACACAAACAATACTACGGCAACAGGCCAGTAGCCTACAGTAAATACAAGTTCATAACTAGTAGAGATACTACTGAGGATTATAAGATACCTATCTTTAAAACGTTAAGACTACTACCACCTTACTAATTTCAAGGTAATATCATATAATCCTCCTAGCCATTACTTAATGCTGCCAGTATACAATCTGCATCCATGTATTGATTAGCTTGAGGGAAGTATTTTAAGGAGACTGGTCCATGTTGCTATCTATTGAGGGATTAGCTTATGGAAAAGAAGATACATGAGTTTAGTGTCGTTATACTGGAGGATGAAAGTGGCGGCTATGTTGCGATTGTCCCAGAGCTTCCAGGATGCCATACGCAGGGTGATAGTCTGGACGAGGTAGTTAGGAATGTTAGGGAAGCCATAGAACTGTATCTTGAAACCCTTTCCGAGGAAGAGAAAAAGGAGTTATTAAACCGTAGAGTTGTTGGTTTTCAGAGAGTGAGAGCTATTGCCTAGAATAACACTCATAGATCCTTATAAACTTATTAAGTTACTCGGTAAGCTAGGATTCAGGCCTATACGACAGCGAGGCTCACACGTGATACTGGTGAATAAACAAGGTGCCAGGATAATAGTGCCAGTACATCCTGGTAAGAAAATTAAACCCGGACTCATAAGAGTCATAACAACCAAGACCGGGCTTACCAGGGAAAAATACTTTAAACTTCTAAAAGAGAACTGTCAAACTACTCCCACACAAACAACCTCCTAGCTTTACATTTCGTGTTCTATATGTTTCAAAGCATAATGCATAAAGTATAGCCGTAAAACCGCCTATAGAGTACCCTAGTAAGGCTTCCTAAAACAACCTCTCCTTTACTGATTTCTCTTACAAGTTCCTTAATAACCCCAGACAGTCTCCTAGGTCTTCACCATAGTATATAGCATCCTCTCCATTACCAGCAACCCCTCTGAATATCCCTATTTTAATAACTTACCATCCTACAGACATGTCTAAGGTCTACCACACCCTTCCCATAGAGACATCTAGTACTGCCAGCTCCAGCCACACCATACCTTCTGTAAACAATATGTCCAAGAAACCATCAGCCCTAGCTACCCCATATACTAAAAGTATAAAACACACTTATACAACACAATACTAGGCTGGCTAGCCATCAACTAGATAGTAGGTATAAAAATATTTCTATATCAGACCCTTCCTGGGCAAGTACACCCTTATCAATAGTCTAGCTCTTAACAAACTGATCTAGATACTTCCTAATGTGGCCTGCAGCATCAGTTTTAATCACATACTTTTTACCGTACGCCTTAATCACTACCTCTCCCTTCCTAGTATTATAGTCGTAGGAGGTTATGCTCTCATAGCTTATTCTTTCATGAACCTCTCCAATACCAGCAGCTCGGGCAGCAGCCTTAATAGCCATTGCTGTGAGGTTGAGAGACCTAACCCTCAGCTTACCCTCAAGCACAAGACCCTTGCCAGTAATCTTGATCACTCCATCCCTCCACTGAGAAACACCGCCAAACTTAAACCTACACCGCCCCTCATACAACACATTATCCCAGCCACCACCAGAAGAAACAGCAACAGTCGGAGCCTCTACACCCACAGCAGGTGGTGCACGAGCAGAATACTCCAAGAGCACAGTATTCGCCAACAAGTAATGGTACTCAAGAAACCTAAGATAGAAATCACTCCTAAAACCATCAACCTCAACAATTAAATGTCTACGTCTATAATCCTTGGATAAGAACTCCCTAGCCTCATCAACTAGCCTCCTCAACCTCTCAACATCATTCAAGTAAAGCGAATCATAAATATCACGAACCCATTTAAATGGTCTAAGATCTAAGAACTTTGTACCCTTCACACTACATACATAGGGACACGTTTGATATGCCCAGTCATTAAGTAGCTCTGTAAGGAGTTGCCTGATCTCAGCAATCGAACTATTCAAAGCGAATGAATTCAATGCAGCCTCAATCTTATTGGCATCCCTAGATATCTTCAATAAACATTCCTTAACTAGATCTAACTGACACCCGGTCTTCCATTCTGAAGACCAAATGCTCTCTATGGTTCCCTCAAGAATATCATCTTCAAATATAAGAAGTATAACACTTAAAAGAATCAACCCTACAAAAGCGTAGGCCAGCTCTTGAATTTTTGTCAACCATATAAAACCAAAAGTACTAAGAGCTAGAGCAAATATGGATAATACGAATATTCTAAATTTTCTTCTTTCTTCCTTTTCCTTTCTATAAGATTCATCGTATAATTTTGAACGCTTTATTGATAAAGATTTTCTCAGATTTTCTAGTTCTTGCTTATTTTGTTTTAGGTGTTGTAGTGATTGAATTAGTGCTTGGTATGCTTCCTCTAGTTTGTTGGCTGGTGGGGTTGTTTGCAATGTCTATACCCTTTATTCTCTTTCTTTTTTTTAAAAAAAATGTTTTTGTCTATTGTATTGGGGGCTGGATTGTTGGTGTTGGCTGGGTGTTTGGTTGCTGGTGTTTTGTGGTGTTTTGGTGTTGAAGGGTTTTATATGATATTTTAGGTATGGTTTTGTTGGAGGAGAGGGTGTGGCTATAGCTATTGGTGGGAGAGAAAGCTTTTACAATAAGTTAATACATAGTCTATAATCTTGGTTATCCGGAGGTAGATATTGTTGGGGAGAAAAATAGTTTTCAGCCACAGGGGTACATCTTAGGTATACACTTCTAGAGAGATAAGGGAGGTATTTTTCTCTAGGCTAGTATATTTCTGGTTTTGTTTCACCCCATTTGTTCCATGGGCCTTTTATTGTGTTGAATATTGTTAATAGGGTTGTGTATATTATTGAGGGGGTTAGTATGACTGGTAATCCTATGTACTTGTCTAGCAGCTCTGTAATCCATCCACCGTATAGTTTTCCTAGGATAATTATGGGTGTTAGCTGGAGGAGGAGTATTAGGGTTAGACCTGTTAGTATTGATGCAGTATATGGTTTTAGGTGGAGCCTGTTTACTAGGAAGTCTAGGAGGATACCTAGTATAGCACTTATAAAGAGCATGTTTATGATGGGGCTTATTGGTATTAACCAGTAGATTGGCTTAATTCCTTCAATAGTTTGATTAGCTATCTCTAAAGCCTTATCCCCGGATAATCCTGTTGCTAATAACTGGTTATAGACTAGTTCAAACATGAACTCATTAACCATGCCACCTATTTTTATAAATATTACTATTGATGCAATAACCCCGGCAATTAACCCTGCTGCTAGGCTGTAGAGCATCTGCTTACTCTCAACCAACTCTATCTCCATATTCCTATGTAGCTATCAATACTACAATAGCATGTTAATAGTATAATAGTTTACGGTTCTAATATTATATGGTGGAGAGGATGCTATAATGGATCCATGTATACTAGTGCCCATTATAATTGCTATGGCCCCAGGATCTATAGCTTTAGCAGTTATTTCAAGAAACAGGATCGGGTGCTGGGTAGATGCCGTACTTGGGGGTTCTGGCTGGCTTATTGCATTACTAGCTAGGCTACCACTATTAAGCCTTATACAAGGCCTTAGCCTAGCCTATAGAGTGTTTTCTGCATCATTGGCTGCAGGAGTGTTTGAGGAGACTATAAGGTTTCTTATAGTAAGATACAGGGTTTTTAGAAACCCTCACATATACTCTATAGTATCCATTGGCTTGGGATGGGGGCTTGCTGAGGCATTGATAATATATGCTCTACAAGTACCATTAGCGGCAGCAATACAGGGTTATAGCTGGGTAGTTTTCCTACCAGGGGCTATTGAGAGGAATATATCTATACTGTTCCATCTAGGGATGACAATGCTTATATCACTAGCTATAGTTAAGCCTGCTAAACTCCTTCTCCCAACAACAATATCTATGCATACACTACTCAATATAGTTGCAGTATATGCTCTCACATATCTTGGTGATCCATGGGTTGTTGAAGGCTTGATTGGTTTACTAACTATAGCTATAGTAGCACCCATTATCATGTATACAAAAAGATTGTTTCCAACACAGGCTAGTGCTAGAAAGAAATTTCTAGCCCCAATATAATAATAATTATACAGGGTTATCGGTAATGAATGGTGAAGTCCTCTTATCTACAACAGAGCATCTCCCAGGATATCGGGTTAAAAAGGTTCTTGGAGTTGTAAGCGGTAGTGTTGTAAGAGCTAGGCATCTGGGAAGAGACATAATGGCTGCTTTAAGAAATATTGCTGGAGGAGAGGTCAAGGAGTATACAGAACTCCTTGCTCAAGCAAGGAACGAGGCTCTAAAGAGAATGATCGAGAAGGCTAAGGAGATGGGGGCTAACGCAGTCATAGGTATAAGATTTGCTACAACAGCTGTAATGTCTGGTGCAGCAGAGATCCTAGCATACGGTACAGCAGTTATTGCAGAACCCGCTGAATAAGTAACTATATTTATGCTATAAGCCAAGGGGCTTTACTGTATAACCTGGTTCTAGTCTATTTAATAGCTTGGAAACCATATTGTCTAGTATTCTTGACAAGTATGTTAAATTAGGTATCTAGCCAACACTTATCCCGGGTGGATTAGAAATGGCTTCTAATGAAAAGGTGATGAGGGCTCTCGCCAATGATGATAGGCGGAGGATGCTGGAGTACCTGTATAGTTCTGGGCCAAGCACTTACTCAGAGATCATGAGGGCTATAGGATTTGGTATTGGTGATAGTGGTAGGTTTGCATATCATTTAAAGAAGCTTATTAGTGCTGGATTGGTGAAACAGCTTCCAGATAGCAGGTATACACTCACTCCTGAGGGTAGGAGGGTTGCAGCAATCCTCCATGAGGAGGAGCTGGAGCATCCTACAATAATTGATACTCTTAACGAGTTCTCCCGCATAGTAGATATCAAGAGGTTTATGAACGGCAGCATCCTTGTATATACAGGACTATCCTTTACAGTTACTGGTGGTATACTAACTCTAATGTCAATTATTGGCATCCCAGCCAAGATAGAGATCATGGATACAGCACACTATTTCATACCAAACACTATAGTCTCGCTAACAGCACTAGTTCTCGGACTAATCTCCCTATGGATGGGCCTTGGTATCCTAAAACACATACTACCAGGTACATCAATACTAGAGCTCCTAATATACCAGAAATACTCTTTCCTATTACTATCGAGATCAGGGAAACTGAATAAATACTTCCTAATGTATATACTAGTTACCATTGCCTGGATCTCGGTACTAGCAATAGCCATGTTCTAGAAGATACCGTTTGTTTGAGTCAAAGTAATGGGATTGGTGGTATCTTGTTAACTAGGTGGTTGTACCAGGGTTTAGAGATATTAGTGTTATAGACACAAATATACTATATCATAGTAGGGGCTGGTTTTGTCTATTGTTGTGATGCTTGTTATGGGCTAAAGACTAAAGGTGTGTGTTGTTAGGGTATTGCTTGGTGGGGTTTTGGGATGGTTCTTTTGCTGGGTATAAGTGGCTTGAGGTTGTTCCTGGTAGGTGTGGTGGTAGACCCACAGTTAAGGGGACACGTGTAGCTGTAGATGATACACTTGAGATGCTTGCTGCTGGCTGGAGTGTTGAAGAGGTTGCCGAGAACTATAGAATACCGGTAGAGGCCATATATGAGGCATTGAGATATGCATCAAAGACTATAAGGAAGGTTGAGGTAATTGCGGTCGAAGCTACTAGTTGATGAGAACATACCCTGGCTCCTTGTAAGGTTTCTTAGAAGTATGGGATTAGATGTAGTGTGGATTCCTGAAACAAGTTACCAAGGCATAAGCGATAACGAAGTAGTAGACCCAGCTAATAGAGATGAAAGAGTAGTGATAACAAGAGATAGCGATTACTTAAAGCCGGGCCTAAGGAGGAGAACTAGACACGGAATAATCTACATAGGAGAACCTATAAGGAAAGGTAATGTCAGGAAGCTTGCCGAAAACATAGTAAGGACTCTAGAGATAATAAAGGAGAAACCCCTCCTAGCAACAATCACGTTCAGCACCATAGAATTATATTCACTTACACCATAATTCTTCATTACTAAACTATTCGCTTGTACGAGTATCCAGAGAGTTTTAAAAATTATGGAGACTTTAGGTTTATGTAAGTATTAGTGAATTGTCTCGGTATGATATGTAATCATATAGGATATAAATAGGGTTTACAATGGAAAAATAGCCAAGTAAAAATTTAGGGTTTTAGCACCGTCTTGGAGATCGGTGTTTTTACTTTTTGTTTCCTCTGGATCCTGTTCCAGTGCTTCAGGTTATATATACAGCCTGGGTCAGGGGCGACTGGATCCCTGTAGTATGCATAAGCTCTTGCTCTACATCCGCCACAAACATTCTTATATGGACATTCTCTACAAAAACCTTTTAGTTTGTCACGATTTCGGAGTAGATTGAAGAGAGGCGAGTTTAACCATATGTCCCAGAAAGTCTTTTTCCTCAGGTTTCCAACAGTTATAGGCATGAATACGCATGGTATAACATCACCATTAGGCTGAATGCCAGCATATATTCTCCCAGCTCCACATCCACCAACAAACTCTGCAACAGCTTTAACAATAGGGTCGTCACCTACATAGAAATGTGTTGGAGCAACTTCTTTTCCCCCACTAAGCTGCATTGCAACCCTACCATATTGGGGGGCAGTACTAATAATCTGTAACCCTTTTCTCTTCTTCATTTCCTTGAACAATGTCCTTAAAACATCTTCTCTCTCAAGAGGATCGAGATCTAGCCAGATATTATCCCTGCCCCTACCTACAGGGACAAAATTGAAGAATACAACTCTCTGAACACCTATCTCCTCTGCAAGATCTAGGATATCCTCAATTTCACCAATATTAACCTTGGTCAAAGTCACAGCTAGAGCATTGCTAATTCCTAGTTTTACTGCATTCTTTAAAGCATTAATAGCTCTCTCCCACGAACCTGGTACACCTCTAAACCAGTCATGTTTCTTAGGATCAGCGCTATCAATGGATACCTCAACATATCTTAGACCAGCTTTCTTAGCCTTAACTAGATTCCTGATATCTGCAAATAACCATCCATTAGTCGCTACTGCAGCATACATCCCCCTCGATGATATCTCGGATAATATTCTATAGAAATCTGGGTGGATTGTAGGTTCTCCCCCGCTTAGAGCTACTGCGGCAACACCTGCTCTATCTAATTGCTCGACAACTAGTAGTTTCTCTTCAAGAGATAGTTCATTCGGTAAAGGCTTGTCAGCTCTCTGATAGCAATGCTTGCATCTAAGGTTGCACATGTTGGTAAAATTCCATACTATTAGGAATGGGGCAGGCATTTTTTGAGGAACAGTAACTCCGTAGAGACCTAGTCCCTTCATTACGAGTGCTATTCCCCTCCTTAGAGCAGGGTCTCTAAGAGCTTCAACAACCTCCTCCTCCCTCCCCCCCAAGATCCTGATGCCAACCTTAATAATTGAGTTAATTAGCGTTGAAACAAACCTAGCTGTAAGAGGGCAACTGACTTCCTCGCCAGCAAACATGGAGAGGGCATGGTATATTATTGGTTCTTCAATATCTCTGCCATTTAGGGAGCATTTTATATTGTTTGTTGAATATCTTAGTGTTAAGCGGGAAACAGGGTTATTAAATAGAAGCCTTAATCCAGCAAGAAACGCCCCAATCCCGCCTCTTCCTTTATCATTAATGTCTTGTACATCACGACTCATTTTTATCAACCAAAAATTTTCTCTTTAATCCATTTGAAGAGCTCTCTCACAACAATCCCTGCTATCTCCTTAAATCTCCCGGATCTTATCTCTTCTAGTATAAATTTCGTTCTAAGATAGAATTTCCTATATGCGTATGTAAGCATCTTACCCAATTGTTCTCTTGTAAAATGAAAACCTCTCATAACAGGCCTTATTGTAGTATAATGCTCCCAATCCCAGTCCTCTATTAAACCATGTTTTAGAGCATAATCGTATAACGGAGTGCCTGGATAAGGAGTTAGAACAGTGAACTGGACATAATTAGGCTGAAGTTTGATCGCAAAATCGATGGTTTTCTTCATGTCCTCAATGGTCTCCCATGGAAAACCAAGTATAAAAGAGCCCATGGCAAACCCCCCAGTCTCTCTAACCCACTTAAATACCCTCTCTGCTTGATCAAGACTTATTCTCTTACCGATCCTGTTTATGGTTTCTTGGCTTGCCGACTCAACACCAAAATATATTGCCTCACACCCATTCTTATAGAGAAATTTCAGGTATTCTTTATCAACATGATCTACTCTAGAACCGCATGAAAAAGAAACATCTATTCCCCGTTCCCTTAATTCTTTTACGAAGTCATATACAAACCTCCTATTGGTAGTTAGTTCGTCGTCTGAGAAAGCTATGTGCTTTACCTTGTATTTATCCATCAAGTACTCAACCTCGTCTGCAACAGATTTTGCACTTCTAAACCTAATCCTTCTACCCCAGAAATAACTCGTTATACAGTATATGCATCCATAGGGGCAGCCCCTACTTGCCATAACATGGGCAGTCCTTATAGGTTTACCTAGGAGGGTATACTTATCCATGGGGAGTAAGTGTCTAGCAGGCCATGGAAGGGAGTCTAGGTCTTTGATGAGAGGCCTTGTGCCTGTTATAATGGTTTCTGAACCAACTTTGAATGCTAATCCCTTAACCCCCCTTAATTTCTCCTTGTCTAGACCATGTTTTTCAACAACATCAAGAAACTCTGCTGTCGTTATCTCTCCCTCACCCAAGACAACAACATCTATATGATTATTCAAGGCTTCCTCATACATTGGGGTAACATGAACACCTCCAGCAAATATTGGGAAATCACTACCTAATTCCTCCTTAAGCATTTTGGTAGCCCTATATCCCTTAGGAGCTGTCGGGGTTAGCATGGAGAACCCCACTATGTCAGGATGCCAGCTCTTAACTTCCCTTAACCAATCACTCCACCCTAGCTCAAGCGTTGGTGTATCAATTATCTTAACCTTATGACTCATTTTTTCAAGAACAGCGGCAATCCATGCAAGACCTAAAGGAGGCGCTTTAATACCCGCGATCCTATATATTTCCAGCTTATGTATTTCTGGAGGGAGAGTAAGCAACACCCGCATCCACGTCTCCTCTAATTAATATCTAGTTAATACATATCTAGTACAGGTCAATACGTGTTACGCTTTATTTTTTATTTAGCTGTTTAAATAATTGATATATTAAGCAATAGCATGTAATAACCACTGCGTTATCCCTTTTTATGGACTTCTTTTTCTTCTATTCCAGCTGTTTGATCTTTTTATTAATTTATATATTGTTCGCTAAAATAGGTTCTTCTTTATTAAAAAACTTTATAGGAGTCCTCTCTAGGTATTGACTTATTGGATTGACTGACCGGTAGGTTTATTAAGCCTATGAACTATTATTGACTTGGCGGTCAAACATGGTAAGTGTGGTGAGAATAGCTAGTCATCTAAGGAGGTACCTACTACTATATGTGCTACTAGTGATCATTATTGCACTACCCATCGGATACTATAATGCAGACCGCTTCAAGGCCCATGAAGAACTAGTTAAAAACACTATACTGTTCCTTGCCCTCGGGACACTCCTTCCGTCAATGATACAATTGAGGGCGGAGAAAATAGGTGGGGAGCTCCGATTTAAGTGGAGGGAAACATTGATAGCCCTTATCATAGTATTCCTTATTGTACCAGTGATTGCAATATTCTTTGCAACCTATATTAATGATAGAACTATAGGCATTGGATATATTGCTGCTAACTCTGTACCTGCATCTAGTGCATCAGTAGCATATGTTATGTTGGCTGAAGGCAATATAGAGCTTGCCACAGTACTAGTGATTCTAAGTATTATTATAGCATTGTTTGCGGCACCTCTCTACGTAGGCCTATATGCCCAGAGTGTACACATTAATCTTCCCATAACAGTGTTGGCTGAATCAGTTGCAATAGCTCTTCTGATCCCATTAATTCTTGGGCAACTGATAAGATACATTCTTATAGTGAGGAGGGCTAGGAAGTTGGCAGTGGATAAAACGGTAGTATTCGATTGTAAAGAAAAGGCTATGAAAGGTATTGGGGCTAAGGAATCTTATAGTATTGATAAGGAAGTTGTGAAATGCTTAGAAAATAAGATAATGACGAGGATTAAACCAGTCCTGTCTATATGGACAATAACCTTCATGCTAACACTAGTCTCACTCTTAATAGCTAACAAGGCTAGGTTGCTCATATCAAAGCCTGATCTAGCGATCTATATTATCTCTGCACAGCTAGGAATTTACACAATAATCATATTATCCCTCCTAGTTGCTAGCATATTGCTGAAAATGAAATACAGGGATCATATGGCTGCAGCCTTCATATCTCTCACCAAGAACGAGAGTGTTGCCGCGGCTATGGCGGTTCTAGCTATCGGCCCTACTGCCGCTATCCCAGCTGCCCTAATACCAGCTATACAGCCTGTAATAGCAATACTCTATATATCGTCCTCACCGATTATAAAGAGAATACTTAAAGATATGGGTGACAAATATTGATTAGAGAAAAGGATATTGTAAGGGAAAGGATTATATCAGCTGCAATGAAGATCTTCTCGAAGCATGGTTTTTTCAAGGCACCAGTTCATCTAATAGCTAGGGAAGCCGGGGTTTCTAAGGGTCTAGTATTCTGGTATTTTAGAAATAAGCAAGAGCTGATAATAGAGGTGGCAAAGCGAAGCCTCCCCCTAGACATAATTGACTCTTGTATAGAAAAAAGCTTAGTGGGGAGGAATATGCTGGAATGTATCGGCAGAGGCTATATGAATAAATACAGGGATCCAGTTCACCGGGGCCTCCTCCTACACACAATGGCTCTGGAAACACAGTCTTGGGAAATAGCCGAGGATATTAGGAGATTATGTGAAGAGAAAATCGTTGTAATAGCTGAAAGAGTATTTGGGAAACCCTCTACCAAAGCAAAGATTGCCCTCAGAGCATTCTTCGGCGGACTAATGTGCTACGTACTTAGACCTCCAAAGGATATAGATGAACAAACCTTCTTAGAAAACCTTATAGACATAGTATTAGTAAGCAATTAGTATTAGTAGTATATAGTGCTGAGAAGATAATGCTGTATCCTCTTCAACAAGCTTTTCCTTAATATCCACTACCTCTTTAGCTCTAGTTTAATTGAATAAACGGGCACCCATAAGGGTTGTTTCTCCATTAGCTCATAGACTGGAGCAGCCATCAAGTATCCTAAACATAGATGTTTATGTTAAGAATGTATTGAATAAGGTTTCCAGGTTAATGATCGTGGGCTCTTATATCCGTTACTGGGATAATTTTTTGGTTTTGAGACTTAGCTATTTTATAACTTATAACAAGAATATTAACTTGCTGCCATTAGATAGTTTATTGTTAAACTCTTGGAGAGCATAGGGTTTGACCCTGGTTTTATTTAAGTATATGCTTCATCATAATATCTATGGGTATGTCTAACTGGTTTATGTATGGGTGGAGTGTTTTTGAAGGCTCTGGTTCTCTATGGTGCTTGGGATTTAAGGCTTGAGGAGGTTAGTAACCCTGTTCCTAGTGGGGAGTGGGTTAGGATAAGGGTTAGGCGTGTAGGGATTTGTGGTACTGATAAGGCTTTTTATAGGGGTTCTTATAAGCTGTATAGGAAGCCATTGATCCCCGGGCATGAGATTGCTGGCGTGGTTGATAGGGTTGGTGATAGGGCTCCTGAGGAGCTTCTTGGTAAGAGGGTTACTACAGAGATTAACGTGTATTGTAGGAGGTGCTGGTACTGTAGACACGGTATGCCTTCTCACTGCCCCTATAGAGAGACCATAGGTATTAGTATTAATGGTGGTATGGCTGAGTACGTGTTGACAAGATATGATCTAGTACATGTTACAGAGGAGCTGTCATGGGCTGAAACAGCTTTTGTAGAACCTCTTGCATCAATTGTTGAAATGATTGAAATGGCTCCAGTAAAGCCATTAATGAACATAGCTGTTATAGGCATAGGTACTATAGGGTTGCTGGCTATACAGGTATTAAAACTCTATAATCCAGGACTACTAGTAGCTATAGCTAGACCTGGATCACCTAAGGCAGACCTAGCTAAAAGACTTGGAGCAGACCATGTCCTAACATATAGTGAGGCACAGGAGATTGCTAGGAAGGAGACTCCTGAGGGACAGGGATTTGACTATATAGTAGAAGCTACTGGAAGCTCCCAGGGACTAGAAATGGCTGTAAACCTTGTACGCCCAAGAGGAGTAATAGCTGCAAAAACAACCCACGGAGCCCCAGTATCATTCAACTACACACTCATGGTGGTTAAAGAGGCAAGAATCATAGGTAGTAGATGCGGCCCCTTCGACAAAGCAATAAGGCTTCTCAAGAAAAAAGTTGTCCAAGTAGAACCACTGATAACATCAACCTACAAGCTAGAAGATGGAGTTGAAGCCTTTAAGAAGAGCTTTAGAAGAGATCAGGTGAAAATACATCTAATTAATAAATAATTCATTGATATTGATTTAGCGAAGCGTTATTTGAGTCAAATATTAATACAGTAATAAATAGTGGCTCAAGAACCCTATACAATATATCTGTAATGAGTAATCATATGGTATAAATCAAGCAATAAACTATATAAGTAGGGGAGAGCAAGACCTGTCATGCCTATACTAAGACCTGTCCCTATAATAAGATTCAGGCTAATTACAGGGTCAGAGTTTGAAGATAGGGTTATTGAAGCACTTACAAGAATAGGGCTAGTCCATGTAAAGAAATCAGTGGTCTATAAAAACGCCTTATTACCTAGACCTCTAAGATTATTTATTGAAAGAAAATATGTTACAGGCTATAAAGAACTTGATGAAATCCTAGAATCAATAAAGAGTCTAAGCACTATATTCGGAGGCTCCTATTATGAGAAAGCTCTAGTCATAGTTAATAAGATAAGGAATTTAATGACAAAGATTGAGCTAATCAAGTTCTTAAGAAAACTTAGGCTTGAAGTAGCTGATATTAGGAGACATAAGTATATGTTCATCTACACAGGTATAATGCCTAAAAGCAATGCCAATAAGGCCGTTCAATACCTTAAAAAAATCCATGTATTATGTGCTATAAGAGAATTTAGTAACACGGATATGGTATTGGTTGTTTCCATTGGCTCCAGAATCCATGAAGAAGAAGCTTTAGGGATACTGAGGGATAGCGGGTTTATAGAAATAGATTTATCTGAATGCCCTAGGGTAGAGTATGATGAATTATTAAAGATACTAAAAGATGACCAGGTAAGACTATACAATGAACTTGCAATGCTAGTAGATAATATAGCTAAGGACATCCATATGGAAGGGCGGGTGCGAACAACAATAGATCTATTCCTTAACTATGTAGGGGAACTGGAGGATCTGCTAAAATCCATTAGAGAGTTATTATATAAGGTTAATGCGAAGCCTCCCGAGATCCTAGAGAAGGCTTTAAGGAGGGAGGTAGTGGCTCAGGCTATAAGTATTGAAAAACTCAGCAAAATAGCTATGGATCTAAAAAACATGTTAGGGAATTATAGGAGAAAATATGAAGAGCTATACAAGCTCATAGAACCACCAGCTCCTCCTAAAATAAAGGTGAAAGAATACTCTATGGAAGCCGTGCTTAGAGAATTAAA
>JAGGXK010000074.1 GCA_021163115.1 Desulfurococcales archaeon
ACCTAACCCTGGCCACCAGCGTTCACGGGCCACCGGGGTTGAGTCGGGGGATGGAAGGGCTCTGGTGGGGACGCATCCAGGGGGTACAGGGGGCTGGGTTCCTGTGGGCATGTATTATGGGTTTATCATGATTAAAGTATATTAGCCTAGATGTTTTCTAGTACTTTGTAACATATATGGGGGCAATATAATGGATAGGATGCTTATTTTGCTGATATTGTTTGCCTTAATAGGTAGTATTGTGAAAATGGCTGGCAGTATATTTTATAGCTCTAAAGCATTATATGTTGATGCATTAACTTGTCTAGCAAATTTTGTTGCATTAACTGCCACTATATACTATTTCCACTTAAGCAAAATACCAGCTGATGAGGATCATCATTATGGTCATTATAGGCTAGGATTTGGGGGAACCTTAGCATCTCTACTCTCATACTCTTTTGTAGCTGGATTAGCGGTAAGCACCGTTTTGTTGGAGACAAAACCATATAGTGTTGGGATACTTGCACCTCTATTTGCTGGAATAGGTTTCTCCTTTTATCTTGGAGCCATAATTGTATCTAGAAGGATAAGCAGACATTTCATACCATATGCTGTATTCACGGTTAGCGAGCTGATTGAAAGTTTTATAGTGATAATAACTAGCCTTGCAGGTGCTTTATATACATATCTAATTGACTATAGCGGAGCAGTAATACTGGTTACATACCTCTTCTATGAACTATATAAGGTAACCAAAGATCTAATAATAGAGATAAGTGATATAGCTCCCTCAAAGAGCTTTGTAGAAGAAGTTAAATCATTTATCGAAGAAAATGGTGTAAAAGTACTTAATATAAAAATAAGACTTCTATACGATAAGTTTTATCATGGAGACATAGTAATAGGGCTAGATCATTCCTTAAGCCTTGAAGAAGTCCATAAAATAGTTGAAAGGATCAGGCAACAATTACTCAATAAATACAGTGTAGACACAACAATAACCCCTGTTCCATTAAAAGGGCCTGAAACAAAGAATACTAAGAAACTATAAATCCAAGGAGGCAATAAATAGGAGCTAAATCATTTATTAATCTCTAATCCATAAACTAAATATACAGACACGCCGGGGTCGCCTAGCCTGGTAGGGCGCCGGCCTGCTATGCATCTCCCTACACAGATAGCCGGTGGGGATACCCCCGCGCGGGTTCAAATCCCGCCCCCGGCGCTTTTTATCATAACCTTAGCTTCTTTGTATTCATAAAATAATTAACCTAATTCAAGCCAATTTGTTTTAATTAGTTATTCAACCTAGTGAATAATAGAAAGCCTAGTGCCCGAGGGTTCTATGTTGGAGGACATTGTTAGAGTGAAGGATAGATCTATTATAATTAGAGAACCTAAGACTATAGATGATTACAAGAAACTCATGGATGTTCA
This sequence comes from Desulfurococcales archaeon, assembly GCA_021163115.1. Lineage (GTDB taxonomy): Archaea > Thermoproteota > Thermoprotei_A > Sulfolobales > Desulfurococcaceae > JAGGXK01. The sequence goes on from JAGGXK010000074.1 coordinate 1,420, forward strand.
AATAGAGATCTGGGGTATGCCTGATTATAGTGAAGCTGTTACTTATCATATGCTTATCTCAGCTCACCGCCACGGCGGCGTCCTATATGGAGCCTTTGAAGAAGATACAGGTAGGGCTGTAGGATTAGTATTTAGTATACCCGCTTATAGAAATGGTAAAATCTACCAGTATAGCCATCTAGCTGGTGTAATACCAGAGTATCGGCATAAAGGATTAGGCTATATATTGAAACTTAAGCAAAGAAAACATGTAATTAACCAAGGCCTAGATCTCATTGTTTGGACATATGATCCCCTTCAAGGATCTAATGCTAAATTCAATATTGAAAAGCTAGGAGCTATTGTTAAGAAATTCTATGAAAACTACTATGGTGAATTATTAGACAAAATAAATATCGGTATGCCATCAGATCGATTTGAAGCTGAGTGGTATATAAAAAGTAAGAGAGTAGAGCTAAAACTAAGGGGTTTGTTAAAAACACCATCCTTAGATAAAATACTTGAAATAGGAGGTTATTTAGTTACATCAACACATTTGCCTGGAGAAGTTAGAGTACTCAAGGATTATAATCTTACAGATAAACATGATCTTGTAATAGTGGAAATACCCAGCGAATTAAAGAAATTGAAGAAAGATAGAAAGATATTATTAGCATGGAGATATAAGGCTAGAACGATCTTCAACTACTATCTAAGTAGAGGATACATAGTAATAGGATTTACTACACAAGTAAGTGATGGAGAACGAAGGAATTTCTATATACTATGGAGGAGAGACTTAGAGAATATCCTTAGAGGTGCTGTTCCTTGGAGTTAAAACATATAACTCTATATCATGTAGTAACAAAGCTTAGAGAAGAATTTGAAACAAGTTTCGGGAAGACAATCCATAGACACTGTGTAATAGTATCCATAGAAGACTCTAGCGATACAGTGGGATGGGGGGAAGCGCCAGTAGATGACGGGCCATGGTATAGCTATGAAACAATCTATACAACTTTAAATGTTTATAGAAAATTCATTATACCGATCCTTAAGAAAAATAGAGTTATTGAATCACCCTGGATCTTCAATGATATAGTTAAACGAGTAAGAGGCTATAGAATGGCAAAGGCAGGTATTGAGACAGCATTATGGGATCTATATGCAAAACTGCAAAATAAACCATTATACAAGGTTATTGGTGGAGTAAAGGAGCGAGTATCAAGCGGCGTCAGTATAGGAATAATAGGTAACATGGAAAAACTATTGAAGTCTGTAGAATATTATTGGGGGCAAGGATATCAGCGTATAAAAATAAAAATAGCTCCTGGATGGGATATTAAACCTATTAAAAGAATAAGAGAAGTATTCAAAGATATACCTTTACAAGTTGATGCAAATGCATCGTATTCTTTAAGCAATATGAATGTTTTTAAAGAGCTGGATAAGCATGATCTATTAATGATTGAACAGCCGCTTCACTATGAAGATCTTTATGAACATAGTATTTTGCAGAAAAGACTCCATACACCAATATGCCTTGATGAAAGTATAAAAAGTATATATGATACAAAGGCAGCAATAGCTCTTCAAAGTTGTAGAGTGATCAATATTAAGCCAGCTAGAGTAGGGGGGCTTTCTGAGTCAAAACTAGTTCACGATTATTCCATGAAGAATAACATACCAGTATGGATAGGGGGAATGCTTGAAACAGGTATAGGGAGAGGATTCCAAGTAGCCTTAGCCACGCTCCCGAATGTTAAATATCCATCCGATATATCCGCTTCATCTAGATATTATGAAGAAGATATTATTGAACCACCGTGGATAGTAGATTCAAAAGGGTTTATACATGTACCTAACAAGCCAGGTATAGGCGTAGAGGTCATAGAAAAACGTTTGATCAAATACTCTAAGAGAATATATAGTATAAGCCTAAGGGATTAGAGAAAGGTTTTTAAATAGACGCATATATCCGATATGCACTAGAGTTTATAAGTTTTTATGCTTCCAAGAATATCACTGGGGATACATGATGGCTGGATATATTGCTAGAATGCGGTTAATAACTGTTAAAATGCCTGAGATCTATGTAGAAGGTCTTGACGAGCTAGTTAAAATAGGGAGGTACAGCAGTAGAAGCGAAGTAATTAGAGTTGCTGTTAGGGATCTCTTAAAGAAGGAGCTATGGATAGTGGAAACAGGATCTACATAAATTCTAAGTATTCTTTAGATACTATAGACTACGTAGTTTTCTAATCAATAACCTATAAAGCGGCTCACCATAATCAATTTCTCTAAAACTAAGAGGAGGATTAAATCCAGGAATTAACATTCTAAGCTCTCTAAGTTCTATTGGTCTTTTGTATAATCTAGGCTTAACAACTTCAATAGCCATAGCAGATTTAGAGCCAGTTATATAGTCCTTATCCTCTAAGCCAACACCACCTGATGGGATTGAACGAATAAATTCCCAGATTTTCTCAGGTGTACCAAGAACCACCTTCCCAGCAATAAATTCACCAATTAATGCCCTAACTTTTCCAGAAGCGTAAACTACTATAATAGAGCCCGGTTCAAGATTTATACCAATCCATCTTCTAAGCTCATACTTCTTAATGCCAGCAAAAATCCTGTAAGCATATCTAGGCTTTATACTCATTAGATACATTTTTCTTTCTTCCATTCACTCTCTCCCAGACTTTTGAAACAAAAAATCCTTAATAACCATGTTTTCACTTCTCTTTAATTAGATGAAGAAGGTTGGTATTACTGAACTAGTGATGAATGACACCAGGACGGATTATTTCTAGAAAAATTCTAGGAGGTAGCTCCTATAATATGGAAAGAACGGTTAAGGAAGACGATCATGTATTTGTAGTCATAGATAACAAGAGGAGATTCCTTATAAAAACATCCCCTAAAGAAATATTGGGTACGGATAAAGGATTTATAAAACACGACGATCTTATAGGAATGTCTATTGGAAGCTATGTCAGAACAAGTAGAGGAGCAAAAGCGTATATACTAGAGCCCCTGCTCCAAGATTTTGTAAGAGGATATAAAAGAGCAACCCAAATCATCTACCCAAAAGATGCAGGTTTTCTAATATATTTATCAGGTATAGGCCCTAGCTCTATAGTTGTTGAAGCAGGCGTAGGTACCGGTTGCTTAACAACAGCTCTAGCTCATTTCGTTGGTCCCAAAGGCAAGGTATACGGATATGACATAGATGAAGAACATTTAAGTATTGCAAGGGAGAATCTTGAAAAGTCAGGATACTTAGATAGAGTTATTCTAAAAAACAAGGATATCCGAGAAGGAATTGATGAAAAAAATATTGATGCAGTATTCCTAGATCTTCCTGACCCATGGAATGTCATAGATCATGCATATGATGCTTTAAAACCTTCCAGAACGCTTTTGATCTATGTGCCTACTATAAACCAGGTTGAAAAAACGGTTCTAGCTATAAAAGAACATGGTGGATTCATTGATATAAAATCCTATGAGATACTATTGAGAGAATATATTGTTGAAAAAGGGGCAGTTAGACCACATACATTAATGGTGGGGCATACAGGTTACATAATATTCTCACGAAAAGTTCTCAAGGTCTAATACTTTATTTATGTTCACCTAGGACATAGAGATATATCGTATGAACTATATAGTTAGAGTCTCTTACGTCTATAACTTTTTTAGCTCTCCATCCAGGTATGCGGAACTCATGGGAAACTATACGAGTTCCTTTTTTCAACTCCGTCTCCAGTTTAGGCTTTAGTTTTTCATTAACACTAGTAAGAAGAAATAATGTAACAATGGTTGCTTCACTAATATCTACTTCAAACATATCTCCATGAATTACATGAGCCTTATCCTCTATACCAACCTTTCTTATATTATTAACAGCTTCTCTGTACTTGTCTTCACGTATTTCTATACCAACAGCTTTCTTTACATTAAATTCCTTTACTGCCATAATGAGTATTCTTCCATCGCCACAACCAAGATCGTATACTATATCATCTGGGCCTGCTTCAGCTAGTCTCAGCATAGCTCGCACTACAGGCTCTGGAGTTGGAACATAAGGTACTGTAATGATAAAGTTCATAGCTATACTATGTGCCTCCTTCAATTTCCTTAATCTTATTAATTACTAGCTCCTTAGCTCTATTATAATCAGGTTGAAGAGCCTCATTAAGAGGCATTCTAGATAAAACAAGCTTTATAGAGCCATCCTCTAATTCAACCAGTAGTTGTGGTATCCATGACATTCCATACTCGTCTGTATCTCCATACTCTGTTAGTAGGACATAGTCTTCGACTCTAACATCTTTTTCTAGGCCAAGCTCATTGGAGATCTCATCAACAAGTTTACTCCATAGGGAATGCAGGGGGTGATGAGGGGCAGTTACAAGTATTATTTTTTTGGCTTTAACCATGCTAGACACCCCTTTATCCAACCAGTTTTACTTGAGAACACTAGATACATTCTAAGTTTATATTATTACCGTTTTATAACATATTATTGCATAGAGTTTTTATTAAGTGGATAATGTATATACACTGACTTGTTATGTAGCTTACATTACCTAGGCTTACAGCCGTGTGTTTGGGCAAGTCAAATCTTTCTGGATCAAAGTCTGTATGTAAACCGAGTATGAAACACCTACTCATGCATATAGCACTATAGTCTATATCTGCTTTCTCAGTTAACAAAACAGCTTCTTTACAACCAAGGCCTTCTAGAAATTTTCCAATTAATTCCTTAGATAGAATTATTCTAAAGCAACCCGCTTTAGGAGAACATGTATCCACTTTATATATGTCTTTATGGTCTTGTGTACGAAGTATAAATACTAAGAAAGAGTATGAGAATACCTCTTTTATAGACTTCTTCACTCTTTCAATTATATCATATCTTCTAAAATTTGTGCTATCTTCAATAAATATAAATAAGAGATGAGTAGTGTGGTTGTTGTATATTTTTTGATTATACTGGCATAGGCTTTCTCTTTCGTTCATGTTCTGGCCTAACCTTTATTATTCCTAAGTGTATACCGCAAGATATGCAATAACATTTAGTAATAGGATACTTCATTATTATAGCACCTTTTTTCTCCAGTTCCCTAGCCAGCTGTGGATCCACCGGTGAATACATTCTTGTTACACAAACAGCTTTATCTCTTGGAACAAGGCGGCCACAGTTATCACACTGAACCATTTCAACTTTTCCTTTAGCTCCTTTATGTCTGCCACGGCTTTCTCTCTTCTTAGGCACCGATCTACACCTCTTCCACGTTTTACGCTAGGCTATTTAACATAATTGTTTCTGGGTTTAAAAATTAGTGGGTAGTAAAATAGGATTCAAGCTTACTTAATCCTACGATATCATCCCATTCTACACCAAAGGCATATAACAACTGATCCAATGCACTTCTTATTTGCTCAATATACTTATCAGGGTCAACTTCATAAAGTTTTGCTAATTGAATAGCCTTGACACCATCTCTTGTTTTTACTTTTACGAAGACTATTATATCTCCTGGTAAAACATTTATGCCATGATGCTGTAGCTGGAGAGCTGCTTTAACATGTTGAGGCTTATTTTTAGTGTATTCCTCTATAGCTTTGGATAGAGTGACCTTGAAAGCTAGTTTATCTAAAGTTAATTCCTTATTCCTTAATTGTACATAAAGTGTTCTAACTTGATTTTGAAGCCACTCCTTTATTTTTACAAAATCCTCTGGAGTTCTAGCTGATCTAAATCGTTCTATAAGTTCTGTAAATAATTCCTTTAGAAAAACCGGTGTATTTCTTTTCTTAGCCACTAATCCTTTGATCTCTATACCGCCGTCAGAGTACAACCCTATATAGTTTTTCTTGAGACCAGTAAATAATACATAGTTGAAGATCTTATCAACCTCTATTTCTAGTCCAAGAACCCTGCTAACCCATTCTTGAAGCATCTCTGTTTGTTCATTTGAGGGAGACCACAGAAATATGGAGTCGGTATCCCCATAAAGTACTTTTATACCTATGTCAGCTGCTTTTCGAAGTATACTATATAGGGCACGCCGTCCTAGCGCCGTAACACTCTCTGCTACAGCAGGTGCATAGAGGGGGAAATTTGCTGCACCAAAGACTCCATAGCTGGCATTTATAAATACCTTCATAGCTCTCTGAACAACGTCATACCAGCTTCTATCAGTTTCAGGTAATCCTTTATCTTTCGCTTTTTTCTTATAAAGGTATACACGGAAATCTCTTAGTAAACCAGTGATCTGGGCAATAAGTCCTGGTCTATCCATGCATATGCTATGTACTTTCTCGCCTGTCTCGTCAACAGCATATTCTATGTGTTCACATTTTTCTACATTAACTGTTTCATAGCTTAGATTATACTTCTTTATAATGCTTGGATACAGTGATGCAACATCAAGTACGACTACGTTAAAGAATATGCCTATGGGCGGCTCAATAACAAGGGCGCCAGCGTATTTTCTCCCCTGGATAATGGCCATAGTCTTACTTATTCCGCCTTTCAACTTCTTTATGTCATCAGGCTCCGGGATCAAATATTTTCTTCGGCGATGTTCCCAATAGAAGAGGTTTTGGATCCATTTAGATATGGTCTTTCTACATATATCCTCTATACTGGCTTTCGATATACGTGCCAGCAGTACCATAAGCTTCCATACAAGATCGTTATTAAATGTTGTAAGCTTTGTGGTTAGGTATGCATCTCTATAGTTATAAGTTATTAAAGATGCATAAGGTAGTTCTCCGATGTTTCCTTCAACTCTAATCTTTGATATACCAAGTAATGCAGAAGCTATAGCATCAAGTGTGAATTCCTGGTATTTTCCACTAAAGGCATATACTTGGATGGCCCTATTGTTGAAGAACTTATACAGGTCTAGATGTATACTTGATTTTATTCTTATCATATCTTCTCCTATATGTAATGGAATGTATTCTCTAGGTATACCCAGCTTTAAGGCTCTATGATAGATATAGTTTAAGTCAAAGTTATCACCATTAAATGTTAATACTATAGGATACCTAGTCATTATTCTAAATGCTTCAAGAATCATGGTTTGCTCATCTTCAAAGAACTCTATAATAGCTTCACTAGGATACTCTGGAGGTAATGTACCCCATTTATGGCTTCTTGCTAATACAAGCACTTTTTTAAAGCCATCATTAGCCACAAAAGCTATACTAGTAATGGGGTATTCTGCTCTAACAGCATGAGGTACTCTGCCCTGAAATGGCGTATATACTTCAATATCGACTGATGTCCTCTTTGCAGGAGGAGGAGGTTCTTCGAATAAAGGTAGCCAGTCTAGAGCTAGCTCCTGTGTTTCCTTAGGTTCTTTACTAAATATTTCTTTTACTTTAGCTATAGTTCTCTCTTCTATCCTTGGTTTGACAAGCTTAAACTCGCGTCTATTATTAACTAATATATACTTCATGCCAGGAATAAGGCTTAGGTCAAATACATAGTTATCGTGATACTTTATTTTTGCTTCCCAAGCTTTTGGAACTTTATTCCTTAGATAGGCAACAGCCTTGGGATCCTTGGTAACGATCTTTGTAAATGTTCTTGTAACTCCATATAATGTGTCATACTTTTTAACGATCTCGATCCCATCGAAGCTGGAGTTTCCAACTATGGACTTTATCTCTCTAACCTTATCTGGAGGCAGATCTGTTAAGAAATATGGTTTATGACCTATAGGATCATGTATAAGGATTGTATCTTTACCGTCTTCACTTATAAACTCAAGTACAGCTTTTCCCGAAGGACCATCATAGTATACGCCCATTAAGTAAGCTGGCTTCTCTAACTTATTCCTAAATGAATTCACTGGATATATTGAAAATACGTTGTCGATATGATCTATTTTAACCATTGATCCATCGCCACCACAGTTCTAATTAATAACTTTTTAGCTCTGATCAGATCTCGTCTACAGCTAATTGTGTAGACCATGTATGTAATTGATAGCCATCTTATGAGCCACTTTCTCTCAATAATAGTATTGCTTCAGCAAGATCTCCCTTTGTCTTAATTAGTGCCTCCCTAGCTTTTTCAAGAGATACTCCTGCTTGTTCAGCTACAAATTTTATATCTTCATCACTAAGACTTATTTCTAAAGCCTCTTTTTTACTCTCCATAGGAGCTGTTTCTTCTATAATTCTATTAGCAATAATCTGAAAGATCTTTTGTTTACCTGAATCAAACATAAGTACTTGGGGATCTTCAATGATAAATACTTTTTCGTTAGTTTCAAGTGTTATACGATTAACGTTTTTTAGCTCCTTTACATTAATTCCCATTCTTTTAAGCATCCTTTTAAGTTCTCGCGGTGAGACGCCTGGAAACACCATCCACACCTACCATACACTAATCTTATATAAGGGAAAAAAGTTTCCGTAAATAAGGACTTGGGAAAATAAACACTCCCATAGTTAATTAATACATAAATAATTGAGAGTGCTTCATACCAGTTTAATAAGGACCTGATCTATTTAGTTGTCTGGAGATAGCACGGGGGCTGGTGCAAGTATGGAGAAAGCAGCCATAGAGGTCAAAGTGCTTGGTGGTGGCGGAGAAGTTGGAAGAGCAGCATTTTTCGTTATAGATAAGAAATGTGAAAAAGGCATACTTCTTGACTATGGTGTAAACTTTGATGAAGAGGGGAGACCACGGTTTCCTGAACATATAAGGCCCATCGATATAGCTGGTATTGTTATTTCACACTCTCATTTAGATCATATAGGTGCTGCACCTCAATTGTTTATATCTGCTACACCACCCATAATAATGACAAGACCTACTCTTGAGGTAGGAGAGTTCCTACTAAAAGACTTTATGAAACTTTCAGCATACTACATAGACTATGAAGAAGGAGAGATCAAAGTTATGAAGGAAAATAGCGTGCTCATCGATTATGCTGAAGAGATAGAAGTAAATGGATACAATATAATGCTTACAGACGCTGGCCATATAATTGGTAGCGGAATCATATACCTTACAACACCTTCAGGACATAGAATTCTATATACAGGGGATGTTAATACCATACAGACATGGACTTTAAAAAAAGCAGAACTATGGCCTATCAAGATAGATACCATCATTATAGAGTCAACTTATGGTAATGTTAGGCATCCGCCTAGATATATGACTGAGAAGTTACTGGTGGAATCTATAGAGGAAGTTATAGATAATGGTGGTACAGTATTGATACCCGCTTTTAGCGTTGGCCGTAGTCAGGAAGTGATATCATTACTTGCAGCCGAACTCCCCCATGTAACCGTGTTCCTTGACGGTATGAGTAGGGAGGTCACAGATATTTATTTACGAAATAAAAAGTTCTTACGAGACCCGGAGCTATTTCGAAAGGCTGTAGAGAATACTAGGTTTATAAGAGACTGGTATGATCGAAGGAGAGCTTGGAAAATCCCTAGCATTATTGTATCCTCGGCTGGAATGTTGAAAGGCGGGCCAGCACTCTATTATTTAAAGAAAATAGCTGATAATCCAAGGAATGCTGTATTTCTTGTAAGTTATCAATCCCCAGATAGTCCTGGCCATGAGATACTAGAGAAGGGAAAAATAGAAAAACTAGGTCTAGCAATCAAAGCAAGGCTTCAATGGTTTGATTTATCAAGCCATGCTGGTAAAGATGGATTACTTGAGATAGTATATCATTACCGTAATACAGTTAAGAATATCGTAATAGTTCATGGAGATGATCAATCAAGAACCGTGTTAGCAGAGATGATTAGAGAAAAACTAGGCAATGATATAAATATAGTTCTCCCCGAAAACAATCATATAATAGAATTATATGA
>JAGGXK010000010.1 GCA_021163115.1 Desulfurococcales archaeon
ATTATACTATGGTGAAAAATATGAACATAAAATACCTTACTAAACTAATTAAGGTTACACGTATAGCCAGATACGTAGTACCAATAGCATTAATACTAATAATTGCAGGCAACACACCTGGCCCTAGAGGCGGCGGCGACCCCATAGAAGACGATCCTGTAATAACATAAGTAGTTTATAGATTATTATAGCATAAAAGTACTGATTTTTTAAATAGCCTATAAATACTTTTTATCCTTAATTAAAAAATTTAAGGGGCTACCTTCATCAAAAATCTATAATGTATAATTATTAACACGCACAACGTGCTATGGTGGATAAGAGTGAGCATTGATTTAGAAATGATTGAGAAAGAAGCTGATGAAATAATAAAGGAGGCTAGGAAGAAAGCCAAAGAAATAATTGAAGAAGCAGAGAAGAAAGCCAAAGAAATAATTGCGAAGCCACTACCTCTTGATAAGTTTAAAGAAGAGGCTGAAAAAATTATAGAAGACGCAAAAAATAGGGCAAATGAGATAATAAAAGAAGCAGAAACCCAAGCAGAACAAATAAGGATTAAAGCAAATAAGAACCTTGATAAAGCTACTAAAGAGTTACTTAAGTACGTAGTAGGTGCTGGTTAGAATGCCTATTCTTCTAAATAAACCAGTTGAAATGTTAAAAACAAGTATTGTTACAAGCACATACTTCACCGATCAGCTTCTTACTCAGCTCCAGTTACTTGGTGCAATACATGTTATTGAGAAGAAAGAGAAAGTAAGAAAATACTTAGAGATCATTGACAAGATACGGAGACTCAAGGATATGATAAATTATATAAAAGGGTATGGAAGAGGGAGAATTCTTGATTTAAAGATAACTGCTAACGAGATAATAGATCTAGATATAGAGTATATTGAAAAAGACGTTATAAGCATATATAACAAAGTAAAGAGTTTTGAGAAAAACATTAATGGATTAAATAAAAAGATTAGTGGTTTGAAGAGGATTTACTCAATTCTCTCACATATACCTAGTAGTTACCCATTAAAGATTATAGAGTTTGAGGGCAAGTATGTTGTATCCAAGCTTGCTCTAGGTTCCGTTGAAGCTATAAATAATCTTGCCAAAATAAAGGATCTTATAATTGTTTATAAGGCTACTACAGAAGAGGGTATTGTTGTAATAATTTCCTTTTCTAAATTAAAGGAAAAGGAAATTATTGAAAATATACGGGGAATGGGTTTACAGTTAATAAGAATACCGCCTGAATACAGGAGACTTAATAATATAGGGGAGTTATTGGATGCCATTAAAAAATCATTAAATACTCTTGAGGAGAAGGTTAAAGAGCTAGAGATCAAATTAAGTGAGTACATAGACACGGTTATAGATGATATTGTAAAATACGATATCATTATCGATAACAAGTATGGTAAATTATACGGGTTAGCTAATACTGTTCCGCGAAAATACTTTACTGTAATAGAGGGCTGGGTTCCCAGTATAAAGTTTACAAAATTAGAAGAAGCCCTTAGAGAAAACAATATACCCTTTTACATAGAAACAATGAAACCCGGACCAGACGATAATCCTCCAACACTATTAAGGAATCCCAGGGTTATAAGATATTTTGAGCCAATAATTAAGTTTCTAGGTATACCTAACTATAGAGAATGGGATCCTACTCCAGTTATTGCTTATTCATTTGCATTTTTCTATGGTATAATGCTTGGTGATCTAGGATATGGTATATTCATTATATTAGCTGCCTTATTTGTTCTAGATAGGTTAGCTGGATATAGTGAAAGCGAAGACTACTTCCTCTTCAAGAGAGCCATTATTGTATCCTCTATTACAGGTATAATTATTGGGATTATAAGTGGCGCTTTTCTTGGTAATGTATTTGAAATTATTGGCATAAAAAGTGCTATTATGAGCTTCTTTGGAGTATTGTCAAAGATATTTAATGATCCGCTATTATTCCTTGAGGCAGCACTTGTTATAGGGCTTATACATGTCAACTTAGCACATGTAATTGCTTTAATGAAGTATATAAAATTAAGGGATACAAGCAATGCGTTATCTGAGATTGGGTTGTTTATTGCAGAGATTTTCGGTATACCCTATATACTTTATACAATACTTCACGTAGACATTCCTTGGATGCATGGCGGTATTGCACAGCTATTTCTCTACGGCTCTCTCACAGGAGTATTCTTAATAATAGTAGGTGTAATTAGGAGTATTGGCGGCCTAGGAGTACTTATGTGGATATTCAATATCACAGGACTCTTAGGTGATGTGTTAAGTTATTCAAGACTTGCTGGCGTGGGCCTAGCAACGGTATATCTTGGTGCAAGCTTTAATATAATGGCCTTAATGGTATATAATGGAGTGCAGAATACTCTTCCCGGAATACCAGGAATAATCCTAGGAATAATTGCTGCAATACTAGTTGCTGGATTCGGACATTTCATAAATACTGCATTATCTGCTTTAGGAGCATTCATACATTCAATAAGACTATGCTTTGTAGAATTTTTAAGTAAGTTCTATGAGGGAACAGGGTATCCATTTGAACCCCTTAGAATCGTTATTAGGAAGAAGGTAGTTATTGAATAGATATAGATAGGGGCGGATATTAACATGGTTGATCCTATAGCCCAAGGACTAGCCCTAGCAGGAGGAGCAATAGCACTACTAGGAGGACTAGCAGGCTCATCTATAGGTATTGGCAGAGCTGGCTCAGCAGGTACTGCAGCATTAACCATTTCAAAACGTTATACTGGAAGCATATTCTTACTAGCTGCCCTACCTATAACACAGACTTTTTATGGATTAATAGTATTGATAAACTTCATCCTATACGTAAACAGTCACCCAGACATAGACCTAACCAAAGGAATAGCATTACTAGCACTAGGTATAATGGTGTGTGGAGCAGAATTTTTCTCAGCAATGAAGCTTGGCGACGTATGCGCTGTTAGTATATCAATAATCCCGAGAACCAGAGGCAAGCTAACACTAAGCTCTATGATACTCTCCGTATATGTCGGTATAATAGGCATACTTGGGATGGTATTTTCTATTATGGCATTAAATTTAATGGCATAGTTCCATTAAGAAAACATAATTAAGGAAAGCCCTGATCTATATTCTATAGCGCGATACGGTAAATTTTTCAACCCATTAAAGTTATTTAACCTAATTGTATGCCGGATTAGTACTAAGGTGGGTATAACATGGTTGATCCTATAGCCCAAGGACTAGCCCTAGCAGGAGGAGCAATAGCACTACTAGGAGGACTTATTGGTTCTTCACTAGGAATAGGAGTAGCAGGTTCTTCAGGTGTAGAGGTTCTTGCAGAAGATCCTAAGCAGTTAAGAAACGTTATAGTGTTAGCAGCATTGCCAATGACACAGACTTTTTATGGATTAATAGTATTGATAAACTTCATCCTATACGTAAACAGTCACCCAGACATAGACCTAACCAAAGGAATAGCACTATTAGCACTAGGAGCTATGGTTGCTGCCGCAGAAGCATATTCTGCTAAGAAACAGGGAGATATATGTGCCTCTGGTATAGCTGAGCTACCTAGAACTCGGGGAAAGATAACATTTAATGCTATAATAATGGCAGTGTATGTAGAGCTACTTGGAATACTTGGAATGGTATTTTCATTCATGGCTCTTTCCTTAATAGGCTAGTTATTTGAGGTGCTGTTTTTGTCTACTGGAACAGAGCTAGAGACCCTTAGAAGAAGCATATTGGAGGAAACTAGGAAAAAAGCAGAAGAAATACTAGAGGAGGCTCGGAGAAAGGCTGAAGCGTTTATAGAAAATGCTGAGAAGTCATGGAAGAAAAGGTATGAGGATGAATACAGAAAATATATAGAAAATGCCAGACAAGAAGCTAATACTATAATAGCAGATGCTAAAAGGCAGGCAAAACTCATAGTTGCTAAAGCAAAATATGATTCAATAACTATGGTTGTAGATAAAGTTAGAGAACTTATTGCCGAGAGACAGGGATTCGATCTAAAGAAATCACTTGAGTCTTTATTAGATGAGGCTCTAGATAACGTACTTCATGGAGAAAAGTTAACGATCTATATTAATCCCATTGATAAAGACGTTATGGAAGGTATACTTAAGGAAAAGGGACTTAAGTACAGCATTATACTCGATAATAACATTGATGGCGGTATAATTATTGAAACACCTGATGGAATAAGAATAGATAATACATATAACACAAGATTAGAGAGAGTACTGGGCTCGGAATTGAATAAGATAGCTAAGATTCTTTGGGGAGAATGAGGGGGAACACTTTATTGGGTAAACAAAAATATGTAGATAGATTCCATAGCTTGACATTTATAAATACTCTTATAGGGAGCGTGTTATCTAAAAACGATTTTAGATTATTTTCAGAAGCAAAAACTATTGAGGGAGCTATAGAATCTATTGCACATAAGCCTCTAGGAGAATACTTATCAACTATTTTGAGAGTTAAAGGAGGATATTACAGTAGCCTCGTAAATAGCCTTGACGAATACCTTAGAACAGTTTTAAACAACATCATTGGCCTAGCAATACCATTGTATAGGGAAGATGTTTATGTTGTTGAAAATCTCTACGACACAGTTAACATTATTCAGTTATATACAGCATACTTACAGAAAACAAAACCCCAAATATTGTTTCCTGGAGGAACCCTGTATCTTAAGGGTTTTCTGGTAGATAATATTGATTTAAGAGAAGCCCTTAGGTTATCAGGTCTCCTTAGACTTTTTGAGAACGAAATGATTGTTGAAAAGCTTTCTATCAGTAAAATATTGCAGAAACTATTGTCTATATTAAAGCTTAGAGAGGGTAATGTAAGAAGTTCTAAGACAAGGAATATGTATCGTATGATATATGATTATTTAGTATTAAAAACAAGTTACTCTCTCGGATACGAGTTTCTAGCAGAAGGAACTATTTCAGGATTTGGTTTTGGCTATGATGCACTAGAATCCTTTGCTAGAGAAAGATCTTTTGATAGTCTTTATAACTTATTGAGAGCGAGATATGTAGATTGGGGGGAGATCTATAGAGAGCTTAATGAGCTAATTAATTCCATAGTTGCATTAGATTATGCCCACATACTGTTTCTAGCCAGAGCCTCAGCCAACATGCTTATGCCTTATAGTTCAGAGCTTTATCTAAGAGCAATTCTCTTGATTAGAGCAGAGAATGTCTTCACAAAACTTGCACTTGGATTCCTGTTTAATCAATACGATATGGGGCTTTTCCAGTCATTAATAAATAGGTGGTGGTTTTATTGAGTGAAGGAATACAGAAACCTATATTATTCATAGGTTCTAAGCCCCTTGTACTCATCGGGCTTGCATCAGGCTTCGATTCCATTGAAGTCTATAGCAACGAATGTAGACTTCCTGAACACTTCGGAGAAAAAATAAGGATCTATGGAGCAGTCATCGTAGATGAAGAAGTATATAGTTCTTGTCCAGAGCTTAAGAAGATTATTGATGACATAGAAGAACATATTCTAGTTATAAAAGTACCCCCGCCAGCTAGAGCTATAGGTGTTGAGCCTAAAAGATATTATGAAGAGTTAGTTAGTAAGTTTGTGGGATTAAAGATAAGGTTAACAAAATAAAGCATAACCATATATGGTGGAAAAATTTTGGCTGTTACACAGGGTTTGATTAGAAGAATATCAGGTCCTTTAGTAATTGCTGAGGGTATGAAAGGTAGTCGTGTATATGAAGTTGTTGAAGTTGGTGATGAAAGACTTATAGGTGAAGTTATCGGTGTTGAAGGGGACAGAGCAATTATACAAGTATATGAGGATACTACGGGGTTAAAAGTTGGAGAACCTGTTTATGGTACAGGACACCCCTTAGCTGCAGAACTTGGACCAGGGCTTATAGGTTCGATCTTTGATGGTATTCAGCGACCTCTTCCGATCCTAGAAGAGCTAACAGGTATATTTATTAAACGTGGAGTAAAGGTTGCACCATTACCTCGTGAGAAAAAATGGTTCTTTAAACCAGTTATTAGGAAGGGGGCTAAGGTAGGCCCTGGGGATATATTAGGGGTTGTTGAGGAGACAAGTATTTTCCAACACAAGATAATGGTGCCTCCTGGAATCCATGGTGTAGTCGAATCTATTGTACCTGAAGGAGAGTATACAATAACAGATACTATTGCTGTAATTAATGGAAAAGAGATATCAATGCTTCAAAAATGGCCTGTTAGAAGGCCCCGTCCTTATAAAGAAAAGCTTGAACCAGAGGAGCCGCTTATAACTGGTCAGCGTGTCATAGACTTTTTATTTCCTCTAGCAAAAGGCGGAAAGGCAGCTATACCAGGCGGGTTTGGCACAGGAAAGTGTATACTACCTGGTACCCCAGTACTACTTGGCGATTGGAGTATAAAGACCATTGATGAGATCTTTAGAGATGTAAAAGGCGGTGATCCTGATCCTTCTGCCAAGGAGGAGATCGTTAGGGTCAAGAATAAGGAAATCTACGTTTATGCCTTTGATGGACGCAGGTTTAGAAGAGCAAAAGTTACACATATTTATAGAGGATATACCGAGAAGATAGTTAGGGTAAAAACCGCTAGCGGTAGGATTTTAGAGGTTACACCAGTACATAAATTACCAGTATATAGTCCAAGAGGGTATGTCAAATTTATAGAAGCATATCTACTTAAACCCGGTGATTACCTCGTTATACCGAGATTGCTGCCAAGTAATGTTTTTGAGACAAAGCTTCCCATCGAAGAACTTGCAGTATATGATGACTTAACTAGTAGGGACGAGGAAGTAAATGAGAAGGTTCGGAAACTGTTAAAGAGGTTATCTAACAAGGAATTGATAAAAATAAGCAGAGAGACTGGTTTAGCGATATCTACGCTTAAGGCCATAGGTTATAAAAAGACCCCAATAAATTTGAAACTAATGATATATCTTCGTAAAAACTATGTTCTAGATATAGATTTCCCAAGACATCTAGGTGTTGTAAGAAGTCGGAAAACTGTAAAGATCCCAAAGAGATTAACACGTGAACTAGCTGAGCTCTTAGGATTAATTTTATCAGATGGCTCAGTTATCGGCAAAAAGCTGTTGTTCTTTAACAATGATGAGGTACTGAGGAAGAGATTCTCAGAGCTAGTATATCGTGTGTTCGGAGTTAAAGGTAAAGAGAAGTACTGTAATACCGTATATTGTGTAGAGGTTGATTCTATAATAATCTCTAGGTACCTGAGAATACTTGGAATACCTGAAAACAAGAAGTCTAGGAATGCCTCTATTCCAGAATGCATATTGAAGGCTCCACGAGAACTCGTTGCTAGTTTCTTAAAAGGCTATTATTTAGGAGATGGTACATTCTATGGAAACACCATAGAATTTGTAAGTGCCTCAAGAAAAATTATCCATGGACTAGCATATTTATTATCTAAATTGGGCATTCTCTATTCAGTAAACTTTGAAAGAAGTAGACTACAGATTACTGGTTTACCAGAGCTTAAGAAATTCTATTATACGATCTTAAACGGTATAAGAGGTGTTGGAAAAGTTGAAAAGCTCAGAGAATACATTAACTCAGTAAAGGAAAATAGATTAATCAGAGATGTAGCACCCTTATCGTCATCTCTATTAAAGTTACTGTATAAAATTGTTTCAAAGAGGATTTTTGAAAAATATGGCGTGCATATTGGTAACTATGTTTATAGGAAAGAAAATACCACTAGATACGGACTAGCTAAATTAATGACTGTTACCAATATATTTTCTAACCATGCTGCCAGAGCAAATATCACTTACCAAGTAGTATCTAGGCTTAAAAATATATTATCTATGCTAAAATATGTTGCATTCGATAAAATTGAAGAAGTTGAGATCATTCCAAAGAAGACGATAGTATACGATCTTACTGTCGAGGATTACCATAATTTTGTAGGAGGTTATGTTCCAGTCATATACCATAACACAGTTACCTTGCAGACACTTACAAAGTGGAGCTATGTTGATGCAGCTATTTATGTGGGTTGTGGTGAACGAGGAAATGAGATGGCTGATGCTCTCCATAGTTTTAGAGAACTTGTAGATCCTAGGACGGGGAAACTGCTTGTAGAGAGGAGCGTGTTTATTGCAAATACAAGCAATATGCCTGTTGCAGCTAGAGAGACCAGCGTCTTTCTTGGGGTAACTATTGGGGAATACTTTAGAGACATGGGCTACCATGTACTTGTAGTTGCTGACTCTACAAGTAGATGGGCAGAGGCAATGAGGGAGATCTCCGGCAGGCTTGAGGAACTGCCTGGTGAAGAAGGCTATCCCGCTTATTTAGGATCTAGGCTTGCTAGCTTCTATGAGAGAAGCGGCCATGTTATAGCCTTAGGTAGGCCGGAGAGAAGAGGATCACTTACAATAATGGGTGCAGTGTCTCCTCCTGGTGCAGATTTTTCTGAGCCAGTTACACAGGCTACTATACGTATAATTAGAGCACTATATGCTCTAGATGTCAACTTGGCTTATAGGAGGCACTATCCTGCTATAAACTGGCTTTCAGGCTATAGCCTCTACATAGATAACGTCGAATCTTGGTGGCATAAAGAAGTTGACCCTGAATGGAGAAAGCTTAGGGAAGAAGCTTTATCTATACTACAAAAGGAGGCCGAGCTGGAGGAGCTAGTCAGGCTTGTGGGAGCAGAAGCCCTTCCTGAGGAAGACAAGCTAGTTCTTGAAGTTGCTAGGATGATACGTGAAGACTTCCTTCAACAGAATGCTTTCCATGAAATAGATGCTTACTGCTCGCCTAAAAAGGCAGCTTTAATGATGAGAGCTATACTATTGTTCTACCATAATGGATTAAATGCTGTAAGGAAGGGAGTTACCATTGAGAAGATACGAACTCTCAGTTCTAGAGTGAAAATTGCTAGGATGAAGGAAATACCAAATACAGGTTTTGAGGAACGGTTTAAGGAGCTATTTGACTTAATTAATAAAGAGTTTGATAGCTTGGTTAAAGAGGTGGAGGTTATTGGGAGCCTCTAGCTTGTACGTAAGGGAGACCCCTAGGCTTGTTAAAGCACAGGGAAGTCTTTTAGTAGCAGAGCCGTTGCCTGGTGTAAAATATGGTGAAGTAGTAGAAGTAGTTCTTGGTACCGGTGAAACAAGACTTGGCCAAGTAATAGATGTAAGTAGGGAGGCAACAATTGTACAGGTATTTGGTGGGGTAAGCGAGGTAGATTTACGTGGTTCTAGAATAAGGTTTAAGGGAGAGACCCTAAAGATCCCTGTAAGCATTGATATGCTTGGAAGAGTATTTGATGGCTTAGGAAGACCTATTGATGGAGGTCCGCCAATAATTCCCGAAGACTACCTAGATATAAATGGTGCTCCATTAAATCCTGCTGCACGTCTCCCTCCTTCCGAGTTCATAGAAACAGGTATATCTGCAATAGATGGGTTAAACAGTATTGTTAGAGGACAAAAACTTCCTATATTCTCTGGTTCAGGCTTACCTCATAACAGGATTGCAACACAAATAGTTAGACAAGCAAGAGTCTTAGGTAAAGAAGAGAAGTTTGCTGTTGTGTTTGCAGCAATAGGTGTCTCATATGATGATGCTATGTTCTTTATGGATAACTTTAGGAGGTATGGAGCACTAGAACATACTGTAGCCTTTATAAATACTGCAGACTCGCCAGTTATTGAACGTATAGCTGTTCCTAGAGTAGCATTAACTGTTGCAGAGCATCTTGCATGGAACCACGACATGCATGTATTAGTTATAATAACTGATATGACAAATTATGCAGAGGCCTTACGAGAACTTAGTGCTGCTAGAGAGGAAGTACCTAGTAGGAGAGGTTATCCCGGATACATGTATACAGACCTTGCAACTATATATGAGAGAGCTGGAAGAGTTGAGGGAAAGAAGGGGAGCATAACCCAGATGCCTATACTCACAATGCCCGACGATGACATTACCCATCCAATACCTGATCTAACAGGCTATATTACTGAAGGCCAGCTTGTCCTCTCTAGAGCTTTATGGAGAAAAGGAATTTACCCACCATTTGATATACTTATGAGTCTTTCAAGACTTATGAAAGATGGTATAGGACCCGGCAAGACCAGAGAAGACCATCGTGGAGTATTTATGCAACTCTATAGCGCTTATGCAGAAGGTGTTAGACTTAGAGAGCTTGCAGTAGTTGTTGGTACAGAAGCTTTGTCAGAAAGAGATAGAAAATACTTAGAATATGCTGATCGTTTTGAGAGGGAGTTCATAGGGCAAGGTGAGTATGAGAGAAGAACAATAGAGGAGACCCTGGATAAGGGATGGGAGCTTCTAGCAATACTTCCTGAAGAAGAGTTAAAGCATGTTAAACTCGAGCACATAAGGAAGTATCACCCGAAGTATAGGAAAAAGTCTTAGGAACCTAGAGTCTTTACAATAGTTCTTTCCTAAATAGTTCTTTAACAATATAATATTTTGCTATATCTTCAAAGGCTATTAGTGCGTCAAGAGCATCTTCAATGGTATAACCCCACGCAAATACCCCATGCCGTGGCACAACTACTACACGTGTATCTTCATCTACAACTTCACCAATATTCCTTGCTAACTCAATACTACCTGGGAAAGCAGGCTTAGCTATAGCAACCTCTCCTATACTATATTCAACCTCTATCATTGTCTCCTCCCACCAGTGCTTTGAACCCAGTATATCTGTTAAAGCGGTTGATAGAGGGAGATGGGCGTGGAGAACACTATTAGCAGAATCTATCTTCTCGTATATAGCTAGATGCGCCCTTAGCTCTATAGAAGGCTTACCCCCTTCTAAGACTTTATTTGATACAGGATCATACGCTACAAGATCTGTTGGAGCAAGCATGTGTTTAGCAAGCCCACTAGGTGTTATCCAGATAACCCCGTTGTACCTGAAACTACCGTTTCCGCCTTTAGGATTAGTTAGACCTCTATATACAAGAAGGTTCATGGTATCAATTAGTTTTTTCTTTAATGAGAGAAGATTTGGGGACATGTTCTCATCCCTGCTGTTTCATAGGGAATCTTAATATTGAACCGGCAAAGGCCTTTACAAGCTTTTTTAGGTACTTTTGGGCAATATAATTCTTAGCTCTTTCCCCAATATTATGGAGTGGGGCTATAAGTGAAACCATCTTAATGATCTCATCAATGGTCTTATATATTATCTTGTCGGGTGCGTTTCTTAGGTATATACTACCTATAAAGGCGTAGATCTCATCATTGTAGTACTCCCTGATCTCTCTAAGGACACTCACCATATCTGGATGCCCGGAACCGGAGACAACAACTAAGCCGTTCCTAGTCTTTAGTATCAGGAAGTGCTCCCACGGTGGCCCATAAAATGGTTTTGATAAATATATATTATTTGAAATCTTATACCAGTCTAAAACCTCGTATGGTACTAGCCCATTCTTCTTTATATAGCTCTCTATAGCGTTCCCGGACGCATATGGGATGTATGCTTTTACTGATGGAGATACCCAGCCAACATAAGGTATTCCTCCTATATGATCACTATGTATATGTGAGATAATAACACAATCCAATAGGCTTAGATCAACATTCAATATTTCGCTGTTCTCCTCAAGAATGGTTGGATCAGGGCCTGTATCGAATAGTATCATTTTATTGTAGGCCTCTATATATATGGATAAACCATTAACCTCCTTGATCTTTGCTGGATTAACACTTACATCATCAACTAGTATAATGAACTCTACCTGCCCCATTACTTAACACATCCCAGGCTCTTATCAAGATACTTTATCACCAACTAAAATAATATCTTCCATACAGGAGAAACTATATAAGCAAGGTGATCGATGTTCTATGAGGATTGGTGCTCTTTATAGTGGTGGGAAGGACAGCACATATGCTCTTCACTGGGCATTCCTCCAAGGACATGATATAGCATGTTTACTAACGGTTTATCCAGAAGCCCGAGGCTCTTGGCTATTCCATTACTCAGGATTAGAGGCAGTAAAATATCAAGCAAGAGCAATGAATATTCCTTTAATCTATAAAGTTGCTAAGGTTGGCGAGAAATCTGAGGAGAAGGCTTTAGATGATATCATTTATGAAGCCATAAGAAAATATAAGATAGAAGCTCTTGTGGCAGGAGCCCTTCTTAGTGATTACCAGAGAATGCGGATATCAATGGTTGCAGAAAAATATGGTTTACCAGTACATACCCCTCTATGGAGAATTAACCAGGAAAAATATCTATGTGAAGTCATTAGGCATGGAATAAAATTCATAATAATATCTCTCTCAGTATATGGTCTTCCGAAGGATCTAGTGGGTAAGATAATTGATTTAGAGTACGCAGAAAAAATCATAAGTTTGTCTAAAAAAATAGAGTCTAACCCTGCTTTTGAAGGAGGAGAAGCTGAAACTCTTGTAGTAGATGCCCCATTGTTTAAGAAGAAGTTAAAGGTTATCGGGAAAAGAATAGATCTTGGACCCTATGAAGCTATCTATGATATTGAGCATATATATCTTGAAGATAAAACTCTAAGCAGTTACTCCAAGCTTTAATATTAAAGAGTATAATTAGATTAAATATTTAAAAACCTCGGCATAGCATCTGGTTGCCTATGTCTCTCTACTTCGATTTAAAGTAGTTAACAATAACTTTCGCAAGATGTTCTGGTTTTGTATACCACTTATCGTACTTATAGTCTTTATTAGCTATTGTTACTATAATGAATTCTCCTTGATCCTTTATTGTTGCTACCACATTATTGTCTTTAATTAGCTGAAAAACACTGGCACTCTTGTCACGTATTTTATATCCTTTAAGCTGGGTTATTACTAGTGTTTTAAGCTGTTTTATATAGTCTGACATGGTTAATCACTAGTCTTAAAGAAACGAGAAATATCCTTCTTAAATCTTACCACTTATTATGTTTTCTAAGTTATAACAATTATTTGTATTTTCTAGTATGTTACACCTAGTAATGCCCATTTAGTGGACTCTTTGTCTCCACATACACTCTTTCCCTTAGATGGTAGTTTTATGGGTGACCCAACAATTGTACCAATAACCCCCCTACCCGTCAGTTCTTCTAATTCCTGAGCACACTCTTCTGTTTCATCCCAAGGTGTAACTATTAGCACTTTCTTTTCAGCAGCTTCAGATGGATCTTCTGTTACTATTGTTTTCTTCTTAAGATGATCTAAGGCTTTCTGGTATAGGTATTCCTCTATACTCTGCCATATTTTTCTAAGAGTAGTAATGGTTTCTTCTAGCCTTATTGTAACTTTTTCACGTCTATCTCTTCTTGCAATAGTAGTGGTCTTATTTGTTAGCTCTCTTTTTCCTATTTCTATTCTTGTTGGAACACCTTTCATGTCCCAGTAGTAGTATTTCCAACCAGGAGTATGCTCCATGTCATCATCAACAAATGCTCTAATACCATTTTCTTTAAGATAGTTAGAAACTTTGTAAGCATAGTTGAGTATATCCTTGTCACTGGGTCTAGCGATGGGTACAATTACTACCTGTATGGGAGCTATCTCTGGTGGAAAGAATAACCCTTTATTATCCCCATGTACAGCAATAACTGCTCCTAAGCTTCTCTCTGAGATACCATAACAAGTTTGATAAACATATTTCTTCCTCCCATCTATGTCAGTAAATATTATTTCAAACGCCTTTGCAAATTTCTGGCCAAGATTTATCACAGAGCCCAATTCAAGAGCCTTACCATCAGGCATGGCTGTTACAAAGTCGTAATTATATTCTGCCCCAGAAAATGTATCCCACGGAGGTGTGAGAACTATGAAGTATGGGATCAATAGCCTATTATAGAACTTTTTATATATATCAATAGCCTCCTTAACCTGTTGTTCAGCTTCTTCTCTAGTTGCATGGGCTGTATGGGCTTCTATGAATGAAGCTATTTCTCTAACTCTTAGTATTGGATGAGTAGCTTTAGTTTCATACCTAAATACATTCACAACCTGGTACATCTTTAATGGTAGATCTTTTCTTCCTTTAATCCATAAACTCCACATATAATACATTACAGTCTCGCTTGTTGGTCTCACATAAAGTTTCTCAGCAAATTTTTTAGTCTTAGTACCTTCAACCACATAAGTTTCTCCACCAAATCCTTCAAGGAACTCTTTCTCTTTAGAAAACACGCTTTCAGGAATTAACGTCGGAAAATATGCTTCATGGTGCCCAGTTGACTCTAAAAGTTCTATCATTATTTTTTGAACATTCCTTAAAGCCTTATACCCATAGGGTTGCCAGACATACATGCCCTTTACAGGATATCTTATGTCTATAATTTCTGCTAGCTTAAGTATTTCCTGGTACCACTTAGGGAAGTCGCCATACTTGTCTATATTAAATAAGTACTTGCTACTAGTGGATCCTCTTGACATATTCTTCCCCATGTATCCCGATATCTCAATATAGTATACTGGATATCCTAATTAGCCTTTAAATATCATAGTTATATATTATATAAAAATAGTTTTACAATAACCGTGTTACTGTTTTATTACTTCCTTGATTATGGAATCAAGCCTCTTATTTAGATCTATGAACACCATTCTTGCAGCGTGCCTAATACCTTTCAGCAATTCATTAAGGAGTTTTTTGTCTAGGTAAAGGCTTCCTCCCAAAGATATTGATGGAATTCCTATGACGTGACCGGGTATGTATCTTCTATATAATTGACTTAGAAGCTCTTTTGTTTTCTCTATATTATTTTCTTCTAAGTATTTTAAGGCCATACTAACTATTTTATAGTCATGAAGGATGGTTAATTCCGGGTATATTTTCGCTTCAAATAAACCATCTATTTTATCGGTTGCTATAGGTTTTATAAACATTTTTGTAAATAATTTTGCATACCTTATCTTCTCTAAACCCTTAGACTTACTAGCTATGTCGTAGAGTTTTTGATTTAAAACTCTCGCCTCAACCATGTCTATACCAGCTTCTTCTAAGGCTTCTTCAAAAAACCTGTGGAAAGGCTTTAAAGAAATTGACTCTGGGTCGAAGGATCTAATGATATCATATACTATATTGATAATATAGCTAGGCAGTTGAGGCGGGGATTCTTTTCCATCATCTAGGTTTGTATGGTAATTTATCCTTAGCTCTGGAAATGTGTGAATAGTTAGGGAAGGTATGCCGGCTAGAGTGAAGTTAAAGCTATCATAATATGGCTGATCTATTTCAATTCTATTGTCTGGTATATTATATTTCACATACACGCTTGATAAGCAGTGGTCTAATACTGGGTTCCTTGCTATACGAATAGGTATAGTAAATACAGCATCAATGTTGATAACTAGAGATAAATCCTCAAAGAATCTTGAATCTTTATAATTATTTATAAATACTCTGCTTCCCCATCCCCAGTACCATCCAGCAAAACCAGGAGCCCCAGACTCCTCCGCAGTAAAAGATATTATAACAACCCTATGTTTAGGTCTCTCTCTCGACAACTTATATGCTAGTCTTAATATGGCTTCTAAACCAATCAAGTCATCTGAATAGCCTATAAACCAGTGATCATGGTGAGCCGTTACTGCTACTATTTTATCACTGTGAGAATAATATTCCGCTATGATATTATACCCAACTGCAGAATGCCTTACCTCAGTATCGATTAAAAGCCTTAGTTTACTTCGCGGATAAGTCTTAGCTATTTTTAAGAAATCCTCTTTTGTTATATCGACTACAGGTATAGGTGGTGGAGCCCCATAGTTGAATGGAAACCCTTGAGCGCCTGTCAAAACTATTCTCCTATATCTCCCAGGTAGCTCATCATAAAATATTATTGCCTTGGCACCATGTTCTTGTAGACGAAATAGAACATATTGTGCATCATCCGGGTCACTAGGCAAGGGTATAAGAACTATTTTATCGTTTATAGGGGTATCAACAACTATACGGTCACCAATATATCTTGCAAAAGCTATTTGCCCTTCTATATCAGCCGATAATGAATAGGGCATTGCATGACACGGTATTTTAAAACCTGTATACTCTATTTCACAATATTTCTCAGACCAATTTAGAACACCTACTGGTTCTTCCTTTATATGATCAGCTCTGGCTTCTTCAAGATACCCCATAACACTTCCTACGATTTCCCTCTCTGCCTTCGAGCCAGTTATGGTTTCCCTAAGGAACAATGGGTTATCTAATACAATATTTCCCGGCAACTAATCCACCTGAATGCATAACTCATACCAGGCTTTATTATAGGTTCTAATGTATTTGTTATTAAGAGGGCTGAGACTATGGCAAAACTTGTTCTCATCAAGGTACGTGACCTTAAAAAGCTTATGGATTTCTTAAGAGAGAAAAACTACGATGTTGAAAAAGGCTCTCACGCTGTTTTACTTGATCATAGTGAAGTTGAAGAGTTTTATCTCAGAAAGGAGAACAAGTTAGCTGGCATAATGATATCACATTATATTACACCATACTATAAGGTGGTGAAAGAGCATAAGGATAGGGATGAGGAAGAATTATTGAGGGCATTAATTGATGTTAAATATTCTAGAGAAAAATGGTTTGTGCCAGTAAATCCTGTCGCAGTAGTTACTGAGGATCAGGAACTGGTTAATACCCTTAATAAATACCGTGATGATTATCCATCACAGGAGGCACGTATTTCTATGGAGAGATACTTGGCAGAAAATCCTGGGAGCAGAAATATATTTAGTGGTTTACTTGCAAGAGTATTGGAGAAACTTAGTCAGTAAGGAGAATTCTCTTCATTACCAACAAGGTTCTGGAGACCGTCGTTTCATCACATGACCTAGTTTAGGATTTCCTTCAAACCGTTTCCCGCCTACGGTCTTTTTAGGTTTCCGTAGGCTGGTTCATCACGGTTTCCCCTAGCCTCCTCCCCACCCACCAAGGAGCAGGTATCGGAAGCCAGGGGTCATCGTTAGTTTTATTAGTTACTAAAGCTTAATAAATTTATCGGGTATATCCCTATGAGACAGATTGACTATATCACATTAAGGTTACCATTTCATGTTATAGGCGAAGAAGCTAGACTTATTTATTGGACTGCTTGGTTATGTAAGCTTTGTGCTCATAGATTACTAGGTAAGGTCAAGGAGAATCCATTACTAGCTGATATGTCTCAGTACAACTTCATTAGGTTGGGTAGGAAGCTGTGTTACGATATAATCCCTAATCGTAGGTATGTAGATGGTGTTTCAATAATTATTCATGCCAGTCTTCAGAGTGCTAAGGCATCAGGTATAGACATTGCTAAGCTAGAGCTTAAGCCCTGGTTACTGTTCCAGAGTGAGGCGGAGCCTTGGGCTAAGGGAAATCTAAACATACAATTTGTTAATTATGATACCATAAAGGTGCTAGTTTTTGGTATTGATAAGTCAAGCAGGAAGATAGCTGTAAAGCCAGTTATACCCAAAGGCTATGCTAGGCTAGTTAAGGCTCTGGTCGATAAGGCACTTAAGAAAGAAATAGGCTATCCAGCTAGAGTCTATATCACAAACTATGGAGATAGACTAGGGCATCTCTATGGCGAGATACAGGTCATGGTAAAGTATAATTTCTACCTAGAAACTATGAAGAAGCATGATAAACCTCTAGGAGACAATATTGCTGGCATAGACG
Source organism: Desulfurococcales archaeon (assembly GCA_021163115.1). GTDB lineage: Archaea > Thermoproteota > Thermoprotei_A > Sulfolobales > Desulfurococcaceae > JAGGXK01. The sequence continues at coordinate 17,691 of JAGGXK010000010.1, forward strand.
TCAATGTTGATAGGCTTAACCTAGTAGTCATTAATAGAAAGGGTGACATAATCTGGAAGCACACGGCCAGATTCCCACAAGTAACAAGTAGAGGATATCCAAGAACTAGAGCCTGGAGTATTATAGGAGAAGCCATACATAGGATTCTAAAGAATGCTTATAGTCATGGTGCATCAACCATAGCAGTAGAGAACCCGAAAACCATCGGCTACCTTAGGTACTACTGGATAGGAAACGGAGATAGAAAGACAAAGAACTATAACTACAAGGTCTCAATCTTCAGAAATTCAATCATAGAGAGGATAATGTGGAAAGCACCATTATACGGATTAGACGCTATACCTGTCAATCCAAAGGGAACCACATATTCCAAAGACCACGAATACGTTATGAGGAGATATGGTTTAGACGGACATACAGCAAGTGCATACCTAATAGCCCTAAGAGCAAGAAGAAACCTACAGAGACCTAAAAAACCTACTGCAAAGAAATAGTTACAAACCCTATTAGCTCTAATGCTCTAGGTAATAGTTCCCACCCATGTTCTATTATCCCTAATCTACCCTGCCTACAATGTTTTTCAGTCAACTTATCTACATTATCTGGTTCTAGCTCCTTCCACATAATAACTACTGGCACAGGATCATCTGTGTGTGCTTTTACCGATGGAGGAGTTGCATGATCTGCTGTAACAAGTATTGCTACATCACTAGACATTTTCTTGAGGAGGGGTCTTACAAAGTATTTATCAATATCCTCTATTTTCTTCTTCTTAAGCTCCAAGTCACCATCATGTCCTGGTTCATCAGGGCCCTTTAAATGGACATATACTATATCATAGCTTTTCAATAATTCAAGAGTTTTTTCAAGCCTTATCCTATAGTCCTTCTCCGGATCACCTGTAGGTAGCGGTGCTTCAGCAACATCTGCACCAAATGCCCTTCCTATACCTAGTTCTACAGGCATTTCAGCTAGTAAGCTGAAGCGTCCACCATATTTCTCAGACAAAGGTTTAGCACGTGGTATATCTCCACCTGCATCCCTTAAGAGTATAGCATTTGCAGGTAAGAGGCCTTTTCTCCGTCTCTCCATGTTTATAGGGTGTTTATCAAGGATCTCAATAGCTTTTTCTGTAAAGATGTTAGCTAGCTTGGCTGTTGTTTCTGCTTCAAGTGTTTGTTCTAAAGGCTTTATTTCCTTAATATATAAACTTGGATTCTCTAACGCTATACTTATCAACCCCTTCCTCGCATAAGCCGGGTCACTATTATCAACCATTGGGGAGAGTTTCTGCGTCCTACTACCTATTAAGACAACAGCTCTATGACCTATAGTTGCCTTAACCCTTGCATATCCATCAAAGATCCCTAATTCAAGATTATCAACAGCTTTTGCAAGTTCACGAGCTTCTTCTGTTGATAGACTCCTCCCAACACGTCTATCTATAAGTTTCTTAGTTACAGGGTCTACTGTAGCAAAGTTTGCTCTAAATGCTATCTCATAGCCAGGTTTTATAGTAAGTCCTGCTCCAAGGGCTTCTAGAGGTCCTCTCCCGGTATAATATTTATGTGGATCATATCCTAGAAGGGATATTACAGCTGCATCGCTTTCTGGAGCAATACCTTTCCCTATAGTATACATGAGGCCACAGACACCGTTGCGAGCAATATAGTCTAGCCCAGGTTTTTCAGCTTTTTCAAGAGTTGTCACTGGGTCTTCTAGTCTATCAGCCATGCCATCTAATACTAGATAAAGTAGTTTAACCATAAAGCATACCCCCAGATAAAGTATTTACTGTAATATTGAGTATAGAACATAAATATAAAATCTCCCTACTAACCAGAAGGTGTAGATCTATGAATGTTAGCAAAGCATTGGCGCTAGCTAAGACTATGAGGCCTTTTAATTGTTTTATGACTGGGGTGGCTATAATATTTGCTTACCTAGTATTTACTGGCTTTACCCTAGATGTAGTTAGATCTGTTGTAGGGTTTACAACAGGTTTCCTTGCATGTGCTGCAGCAATGTTAATAAATGATGTTGTTGACTTACCTGTGGATAGAATCAATAAACCGTGGAAACCATTACCTTCTGGAAAAATAGATATAAACACTGTTAAGATATTTAGCATAGTATTCTTAAGCTTTAGTATATTAATCAATATCTATGTATCTACCTATGCTATAATGACTGTTGCAGTGTTTGCTTTAATAGGATTTACCTATAACTTTCTTAGACGTTTCTGGTGGAGCCATTTCCTTGTAAGTATTTCAACCTTTGGGCCAATAATATATGGATATATATTATCGGGAACGCCTACCATTAAACTCTGGCTTGCCGTATCGTTCTCAATAGTAATATTTTTCATTAACTCTGCAAGAGAATTTGTAAAAAGCATAGCTGATGTAGAAGGAGATAGAAGGCTGGGTTACTCGACAGTAGCTACAAGATTTGGGGTGAATAAAGCTGCTTACACAAGTTTATTATTTTCTATAATAGGTGTCGCTATAGCTATTTTACCAGGTATTAGTGGCCTAACAGGCATGGTCTATACAATAATACTTACTATCTCAGGCCTATTGTTTACCTTAGAAGCATATAGAGTTACTAAAAACCCTATACGGGAGGTCTGTGAAAAAGCAAAGAACAGGATGATAAAATACATGTTTGTTGCATTAATAGGGTTTCTATTATCTGGGCTGTAAGACAGTATCTATGAAGCTTTTATACCTTATAATACTCTTTGTTTGAAGGGGGTCCAGACCCCTTATTCTAGCTAGTTTTATACTAGCTAATCCGAGAAGCAAGCTTCCATAAAGGAGCTTTTCTAGCAATGATGTTCCTTTAAGCTCTATTCTCCTAACTGGAAAACCGTGTTCTCTGTAAATACTCTCCATAAACTCTATAAGCTTTAAACCGATTTGATCATCATTGTTAACAATAGTTAATATAGTCCACCTACCAGTATATGGGTTCTCCCACCCAACTATATCATTATGTGCCCACTCAGGTATAACTTCTACCTTTACAGGAATCTTAGCATTTTCATTAAACTCGTTTTTACCTCGCAATGCAAGTACTTCAAGCGGAGTATGAGTAGCTATAACTAGATTTCCGCCTTGCTTGTGTATGAAGGTTGCTATACTATATGCTTCTTCAATGATATTCTTTATTTCATCCTCAATAAATGAGAGAGCTTGTTCAGCCTCTCCTTTACTAACTATATGGATACCGCTTGTATCTAGAACACCAAGTACTGCATAAAGCATTTCAGGGAGAGCAGTTCTGGGAACAAGACCTGGTGTGATCATTATTAAAGGTATATTCTTTTCCTTAACCTCCTTTGCTAAAACTCCATTGCTTGTGATAGCTACTACTTCAGCATTTTTCTTTAATGCTTCATAGAAGGCATGTCTTGTTTCAAGAGTATTTCCACTGTAACTAATGATAAATACTAGGTCCTTTTCATTCACATACATTGGTAACCTATAATTCTTTACCACAATAACAGGAAGAGCATCAGATCTATTATATGAAAGAGCTAGTATATAATCACCCACAACACCACTACCACCCATGCCTGATATAATGATTAGTCTAGGTTTCATCTCTAAAACAACATTACCCCACTTCTCAATACCTTTTTTCACCTGCTCGATCCAACTTAGATATAGATCCTCCATACTCCTCCACCATAAGATATTCTATCCCTCTCGGATATATGCTCAAATAAGCGAATAGTCTATGAATCTATTTAAGAGTTTTAGAGTAAATAAGTGAGGATACCTAGAATAGTATTAGAAATGGTGGTCTAGACTGAAGATTCTATATAAGCTATTAAATGGTAAATGGATCATAATCGGGCATGAGGCTTGGGCTAAGCAAATTCTCATAACGTATCTTGCTATTTTGTCATCTAGGTACGGGCATGTATTAATTTCATTGTTTAAGCCAGCAAAAATTAGCGAGATACTCTATCTATTCTCGGAAACCATACCATACAATGATGAAAATATCGACGTTAATGAAGGGTCTATTAATATTAAAGCAGATCCCCAAAAATATAAGCTAGTAATATATTATGAGCCACCTAGGATCCCGAAGAGCGTGTCTAGAAATGTTATTGTAACCACAACACCTGGTGAAATAAGAGTTGGAAAAATTTTTGGATGGAAAAAAGCTTTCTTAAAAAGAATCGAGGGTTATGATTTTATACTAAGTATTGGTAGTATGAAGTTTGGTCTTGTAATTAAGCCAGGTTATATTGGATTAAAAAAGGGAGTTTCAGGGATTTACAAAAAGGCTCTTACCTTGCTTAGAAAAGGAGTGGTTGAATATGGGTTCTTAAGTACACGAGATGCTGTAGATATTATATCATATAACCTTAATGTTAAGAGAGATGAAGCAGGGAAGATACTTAGTTACTTAGCTAGAAAAGGATATGTAAAGGTTGTTAAAGGAGAGGTTTTGGTGTACTAAAGCTACTTTATTTATTATAAAATTCTATATAGATCGCTGGTTTAAGCGGTAAGCTTGGCTTCTTCTCTCTCCCAACGATCTTTGCATCTTTTTCTCCTTGATAATACACAGTTATTGGTGCTCCTACAAGTTTTTCAATCCATACATCTAGTTCTTTTATTATACCTTTTTCATCAAGAGATACATTGGAAGCTATATGTCTTATTTTAGGTGGGAGGCTGGAAGCTAGTTCATATACTTGTCTAGCTATAATTCCTGCCTTCTTTTTATTAAGCGCCTCACTTACAACTTCTCTAATGTATTCCTTCATAGGCTTATTTCCTTCTATATACTCTATGGCTTTCCATAGAAGTCTGTATTCTCCAGGTTTTACTACGTGAACTATTATTTCTCTAGGCTTCTTTTTACGAACTCTTATGATCTCCCTAATATCATTTACAAGTCTATCAATATACTCCATAGCTAGAAGTGCTTCTTCGCTATAGAACTCATCCTCAATTATAGGCCAGGATGCTTCAACAACAAATCCTTCTCCACCAATAGTACTCCATAACTCTTCTGCATAGAATGGTGTATACGGGGCCATAGCCCTGATCCATGTATCAAAGATGTGTGCAAGAATAACTTTTGATTCTTCATCTAGATAGCGTTTTTTAGTCTTAAGTATGTCTATGTATTTCTTAATATCTTCTTCAATGATATAGAATATAGTGTTCCCTGCATCCCTTATCCTTGATTCTTCAAGCATTTCTGCAGCATGATCTAGTCTTTCTTTTATTTTACTTATAATCCATGAATCTTCTAGAGAAATTCTTGTCGGTATTGGTTTTTTACGATACTCTTTTATAATTTCTTTATGACTGAGGATTAGTGTATGGATTCTTCTAAGTTGCTCGATTAATGTATAAGCTGTCTCTTCTCTAAAATCTAGGTCTTGGTCTATCTCACTAGATAAGGCAATAGCTATTCTTAAGCCGTCAGGGCTTAGTTGTTTAGCAAGCATCTCTACTGGGATAACATTGAATAAACTTTTACTCATTTTTTGTCCACGATACATGACGTATCCATAGACAACTATTTGTCTAGGCCACTTATCTTTAGGGAATATCGCTGCATGGTTGAATATAAAGAAGGTAAGGTGGTTTTTGACTAGATCTTTTGCACTATGCCTTGAATCAAGTGGATACCAGTATTCAAACTCCTTCCTTGAATCCATTAAGACATTTACTGGAATACCTGTTTTCTTAGAAATTTCCCTGGGTGAGCCCTTTCCTAATAGTATATAATCCCATACATCAGGGGTTAGTTTTTCTGGTCCTATACCATTATTTCTTAGGATATAGTTTATTGTATAGAAGGCCATGTAAATTGTTGAATCACTTAGACTTTCAATAACCCATTCTTCATCCCATGGAAGTTTTGTTCCTAGGCCCCTTGTTCTAGCACAAGCTCTTTTCTGAAACCACTCTATGGTTTCACTAAAGTCCTTTCTAATTCCGGGCGGAATTATTCTCATAGATGCTAGTGCTTCTCTAGCTAGCTTCTTCCACTCTTCTTTACCATAATCTAGGAACCACTGGTTTTCTAGGATCTTTACAACAACTTTGTTGCCCCAACGACTATATACTGGACCATTTGCTATTTCATACATTTTATCAGCTAGTCCTGCATCACTAAGCCATTTAGCTGTAGCATCTCTCGCCTCTGGAACAGGTTTTCCTGCTATAAGAGATTTTATTGCAGCAACTACATAGCTCCGTAGACGATCATCGTTTATATCAGATAATACCCTATAAGCTATATCATCTAACATCCTTCCTTGTTTAAACTCTATACTATAGACTTCCTTAGTAGCTTTATCAAGAGCTTCTCGATCTGTTTGTTTATCAATTTTCATGGACTCTACTACATCAACAGCAAGTTTGTTCCCTCTACCTGGTACTTCTATTACAGGGATTGGCTGTAATTCACTTGGCTTAATACCTAGTTTTAATAGAAAGTCTTTCTGTTTCATGATGTCCTTTAAAGCAACATAGTCATAGGGTGCATGTGCTGGGACACTCATAACGATACCTGTTCCTGTATCTGGATCAACGAAGACCGCGGGAAGAACTGGGACTCTCCATCCAGTAGCAGGGTTTCTAGTTCTTAGACCAACTAGTTTCTCTCCCTTAAATTCCTCTATAACCTCTATCTTCTTAAGCTGAAAACCTAGCTTATAGGCAGCCTCCTTGCTTAGGATCCAGTTTTTCCCATCAATACATGCTTTAACATATACGGCACCGGGGTTAACCCAGATATTTACTGCACCAAATACTGTTTCAGGCCTAAGTGTTGCAGCAGGTAGTATTGTCCCATCATCTAACGTAAAGAATAGGAGTGTAAACTCTACTATCTCTGGTTCAACATCTCCTTTTGTATCATGACTGCTTACAGGAGTTCCTACAACTGGATCCCATCCTACCGGGTGGGTATCTTGGGTAATGAAGCCTTTCTCGTATAGTTTATTAAATTGCCATCGAATGAAGCTACTAAAGTCCGGATCTATGCTTGTAAATTCTCTACGCCAGTCTATGGATAAACCAATGATCTTCATTGACTCCCTTATCTTTTCATGAAAGTATCTTACTAGGAATAACGGATCCTTCATTTTCTCAATAACTTCATCAGGGATCCTGTATAGTTCCTTAAACAGTTTTAAAGTGGCTTTATCACCCTCCTTTATCTTATCTGCCATTGCAAGTACTGGTGTACCAGTATAGTGGAACCCCATTGGGAATAATACATTAAATCCACGGGATCTCTTATATCTAGCATATATATCTGTTAGTGTATATGTTCTTGCATGCCCTAAATGCATCATACCATTAGGGTATGGAAATGCTGCTGTTATATAGAATTTTGGCTTACTGCTTGGAGATGCCTGGTATAAACAGTTTTCCTCCCAGATCCTGCGCCATTTAGAAGCTATCTTATTTAACCAAGTAATGTATGAGTGAATATCTTTGTATTGCGGTGCTTCAACAATAGGCAACACCGTACACCCTATACCTCTTCTCCAGATATATAACATTAACGCTAGTATGCTATAGTAGCTATATAAAGCTAGAGATGTAGAAGAGCATCATTAAATATTGCGATTATAGTGGTAGTGTAGTTTGTTTAGCTAGGGATTCATCATATACTAAGCGCATGGCAGATAGTTTCTTAAGAACTGTTCCTACGAAATACATTATTGATTGCCTAGATATACCTTTTTCTTCAGCTCTTCTTAGAACAATTTCTTCTACGATAGCGTATCTCTTGTATGTCTCATTTAGTTCTTTCCATGGTATACCTGATAGTGCCCTTGCTATCCTCTCGTCATATGGGAGTTTCCCCTTTATCATTAGAAGCGATATTATAGGATAGCCTACATAGCCTCTATAATATGTTCCATTGTCATTAGAATATACTCGCCCATCATCTCTAACTATTACCCTGTATACTCGCTCCCCGCTGGAGCTGACAACCTCTGCTTCATTATCAAATACTTTTATCCTTTCATCGGCTATTGCCCCAAGAGCTTCTAACACTTTAATTCTTGGTGGGAGTCTAAGAGGTTTAGTCATAATCCACATCCCTGCCAGTTATTGTTTAAGGCTTACATGTTCAGCTTTAATAACTAGGGTATCATTAGATGATACTACCACTCCTTTTCCGGAGATTGCCTGCCCTATACCAAGTCTTAGAATTTTTTTATAGGTATTAGTATCTATGAGCAGGTAGAAGGCTTTTTGCTCATTGTTTATACTTCCCTGTATATAGATTGATGAAGCTTCAAAGCCTTCTACCTGCTCAAACCCAACAATAACTCCCTCAAATACTACTTCTTCACCCATACTTAACCATCCCAGTAAAATATTTGAGCAAGTTTACTTCATAAATAGATTTTATAGTGATTCAATAATAAATTTATTTTAAAAGATAATAAATTATATTAGGTGCTAAATTATGCCTAGAGAACTAAGTACAGGACTCGTAATAGCTGGTGCTTATGCAGATAAGCTACGTAGAACATTATTTGCACAATTAAGAGATATCGTGAAGCAGAATAAAGAGTTTGCTAAAGAGATCGCACGAGCTAGTGCTGAAGTTAATAGAATGCTTTTCTACATCCTTGTAGATAAGCTCAAGGCTGATAAGGGCGATGTTGTAAGAATTAGAATACAATATGATGTTGAGGATGATAAAATTAAGTGGTACTATGATACATTGAGAATAGAATTTTTCCGTAGAGTACCCGATGAAGAAGTTGAGAAAATTGTTAAAGAAACTATAAAGGAAAGACTTGAGGAGGTTAAAGAACAATATGCAGAAGTTGCTGCAGTAAAAGAGGAAAAGAGGAAAGAAGTTAAAGAGGTAGAAGAAAAGAAAGAGGAGGTTAAAGAAGAAATTTCTATCCCTGAAAAACCTGAAATTGATGTTAAATCGCTTGTAACAGACGTTATACCTATTGGAGAAACTATGGATGGAGGACTTATACTAGAGCTTAAAGGCCCTAATGAAGAAAACATTGGTATTGCCTCGATCGAGCAGAGGGCAGGGACATATGTAGCTGAAGCAATAGTTCTTCCAAAACCAAGAGAGGCCTATAAGATGTACGTAAAGCTATCAGGTACTTTGGAAGATTATAAGGAAGAGCCTAAGAAGCTTATTGATGAACTTGGTAAATCGAAACCTGTAAAACTGTCAGTTAAAGAGGCTAGGGAGATTTTGAAAGCTAAGATGGAGTCCATAGTTTAATAAAAGTCTGACTATATTTTTGTTTTAATCAAGGTTCTTCACTAATATAAAAATTCTATTAATACAATATTTCATGCCTAAGATTCTTTAATGGTATTGATAGTATAGTAGGTAAATCAATATAACTATAGCAATTATTGCTAAGATGATTGCTATTTTTTTATTAGATGCAAGTATGATAGGTATAGGGCCTATAAGTATGACAGCTCCTCCTTCAGTTCTGCTTTCTTTATGGCTTGTAAGAAGAAGCATTATGCCTATAGCCATCATGACTATTCCTATGATCATAAGTATTAATCCAATGAGTGTATTATTTAACATAAGTCTTAGCCACCCATTGATCTAGCTCGGTTAAGAACTCCTTTAATTTATTTATAGGAATTCTTGCACCAGCTGCTTGGGGATGTCCTCCGCCTGTACCTTTGTATCTAGGTGTTATTATTCTAAGTAGTTTGTTTAAATCTATTTCAGGTAATGATCTAAGGCTTGCTACATATACGTTCTTGTGTCTAGATATTGCTAAGCCTACTGGTTTAGATGAGTATACTCTTGCATAATTTGCTGCCCGGCTAAGGCTTCCAGGAGGGTCTATTACATAGCCTATGCTATTCATTTTTCTTACATTATCCTTAACCCATATCCTTAGCTCTTCCTCATTCATTGCTTCTATAAGGGCTCTAACTAATAACTCGCTTAAGCTGCTAGGAAGCCTATTCATTGAAAGATGCTCTACAATGTGTCTCTTAAAATCGTATTTCTTCCTAGATGCCTCAAGCCCTTGACTTAAGACACCGGCTTCAAAGTATATACTCCTCTTATCCCAGCTACATAGTGTCTTCTTAGTCCAGGGTGTTTCATCAAGATAATCCCCAATAGCACCATATAGCGCTACTCGAGAGTATTCAAAACCAAGCTTGTCTTCAAAGTATTTATATGTAAGTTCGGAGCTTGAACAACGTAGGTCATGAATGATCTCTCCAGGGAGTTCACCAAGCTTTACACCAAGAGGCTCAGGGTGATGATCAATATACACTAAATCACCACTACCAGCAAATAATTTAAAAACACGGATAATTTCATCTAGATGAAGCTCACTTAAAGCAATATCAGCTATAAAAACGTGATCACCGGGCTTAGCAAAACTAAGCAGATCCTCAACAAGACCAGCAGGATGTGTAAAAAATACCTCGACACGATCAAACCTACCCAATAAGCTATAATAATGAAAAGCTAGAGCACCAGAAACAACACCATCACTATCACCATGAACAAACAAAACAGCCCTCAAACCAGAATAACCCCCAACACAACAATATATA
>JAGGXK010000007.1 GCA_021163115.1 Desulfurococcales archaeon
ATAATATATTATCTCTTGTTCTTTCGATATTAGGAGAAATCCTAAAAGGAATTGAAACTTACTCCTAATTCAAACCATGTAAAGGTTAAATATACCTGAATTTACACTTCAACTAGACCAGTATCGATCTATCCTTAAAACCATGCACGCATCTATGAAGCTTCTTTTCTTAAATTTTAAAATGAGAATAAAATATTGCAAGAGCCTAGAACTATATTGAGTAAAAATGCTAATATGGATTTTTAGTTCGAAACTTCATACTAAAAGTAAAATTAAAGCTATAGAAATTTTAGAATATATTCACACTATGTAAAATTTTTAACTAACCAAAATTATAATATTAATGAGGTTATTTCATTTGAACTTGAGAATAGGAATTTATGAGCAATCCTCATTAGTTCTTATAAAGACTTTAAGTCCACTACATATAGGTATCGGAAGGACAGTTGGTATAACGGACCTGCCTATAGCTCGTGACGGCCTTAAGCTACCTGTAATCCCTGCTAGTAGCCTTAAAGGAGCACTTAGGGGATGCTTTGACGAAAGGAGTGCAAAAGCTATTTTTGGGCCTAATCCCATGGAAGAAGAACAGTATGCTGGGGCTCTTGCTGTGCTTGATGGGTATCTATTAGCAATTCCAGCTAGGAGTTTGAGAGGTGTATGGGTCCTCGCCACCTCCGATTTACTCCTTAAAAGGCTTAAGCGATTAGCACATATAACGGGTATTAAAGAGCTAGTTAGTGAAAATCTCTGGAAAAAAATAGAACAACTCAAGGAAAGACAAATCTTAGTTTCACCCACTGGAATGAAAAAGTTTTCTTTTGGAGAATCACCTGTTATAGTCCTTAATGAAGAATTCGAGCTAGAGCCAATTGAGTATCAAGAGCTTGAGCAGGTAGCAAGTCAGTTAGGCCTTGAAAATCCTTGGCGTCTTGTAATAATTCACGACAATATTCTACACTTGCTAGTTGAACGCAGTATTCTTCGCCGAGCAAGAATACGCCTTAAACCAGAAACCAAAACCGTTGAGACTGGTGCATTATGGACTGAAGAAGAGTTACCAATCGAAACATTATTTGTAACGTGTTTCATGTATTCAAAGGCTAGGATGCCTAAACAGAAGGAAAAACTAGGTGTTGATAAAGTTAGGGAACTTGTTGAGAATGAGCTATTCAATAAACGCAAGGGATACGTTATCTTCGGAGGACATGAAACGATAGGCCGTGGACTCGTGAAAATGAGCACTTTTTCACAGGGGTGACAGAGTGACTGTACACTTACTAAGTGAGGAGGCCATTCATGTCGTGCTTGAGGATTTTAACCATCTTATAAAACTTCTCAAAGAGCATCCAAGGAAAGGAGAGGTGGAAAGTAAAATAAGAGCAAGGGCACGAGAGATACTAACCCACATATATTCGGGTGGCCTAGCCCCGACGCTTACATTCTATTTAGCGAAGGGAGAGAAAAATACTCTTAATACGGTAAAAGAGGCTTTTAAGGGTGAAAAGAAGCTAGATGGGGAACCTGAGAAGCTTGCATATGCCATTATTCTTTACCTTATATTCAAAAGACTGAGACAACTTAGCTTTATAAGCAGTGATCCTGACGATCCACTTAAGTGTTTACACGAGCTCATCAAAATGGATCCCTTCAGGCGCATGTATGCATCTAGCCTGTTAACGCTATACTTGCTCGAATTTAAGAAACTTTGCGAGGCTATCTTTAAGACTCAATAGTGATAAACATGACTTCATATATCGCTAAGATTGAAGTAGAAAACCTAACCTATACTATTCCAGGCGGCTTTAATGCAGCACCATATTCTACTTGTCTAGATCTGTGGGAATTACCTAGGGCTCAGTCATTTAAGGGCCTTTGGCGATGGTGGTTAAGAGCATTATTAAGCGGAGCTCTATGGGAGGGCGGAAAGTACGATATGAGAAAGATTCAGCAAGTGGCAGGAAATCTTTTAGGAACAACAGCACAAGCATCAAAGTTCATAATCCATATTTCAATAAAGGATGAGGCAAGGCCAATAAACGCTCAAGCTATTAAAGAGTGGAGACAGCGAAGAAAGCAGTTAACTATAACATCCAATATTCTTTTAAGGGAGCTTCCGTCCTCACCAGGGATATCGCCTATTCCGCCAAGGCTACTCCTTCTTTTACAAGCAGGGGAAAGCGATGAACGATTGGCTGAGAAAATCTCAAACTATCCACCAGGTAACTTAAAGATTACTATAGAACTCTTGAAAAGACCCTTCACTAGTATAAGCTCTGGAGAATGTTCTGTTGCAATCTCATCACTTCTTCTCTCTTTGATATTTGGAGGAGTAGGAGCCATCACTAGACGAGGCTTTGGTAGCCTTACATTCACACAAGTTAAGATAGGTGAAGAGTTCCAAGTATACGAAGACATAGTAAATAACATCGTAAAAACTGATGATCCTAGTAAGGTACATGATCTCCTCCGTCAACTGATAAGGAGGTCTTTATCGAGCGCCCAAGAACTTTTAGGTGTAAGAAGTACCATGAGTCCTAATGAAGTACCTGATCATCCATTGCTAAGTGAACCTGGTGATCCTCCGAAAGATGTAAAGCCGTTTAATCTAAGCATCTTCGTACTATCAGTACCAAATGTGACAGATAGAGAAGAGATGGCCTTTCAGTTATTTGGGTTTAAAAACAATGAAGTTATGAAGCTTCTTACAGTAATCGGCTATTCAACCACGAAGCTTTTTTGGAAACTCGTTGATCGTAGAATATCAAGGAGAGATCGTAAGTGGATTATACCATCTGGTTTTCCTTGGGAGACGTGGGTTATGGGTCTACCAAGAGGACAAGAAATTGATAAACAAAAATTAAAGGTACCTTACTTAGACATAGACCTTTATGAGGATAGTAGCTACATTAGAAGCATGCATTCGAATATATTGAAAACTGGGTACTCACTAGATGACAAAGGCGGCAGGAGGACTAGCGCTATATCAATTAAACCCATTAAGCGTTTAGGAAAGAATTCATGGATTATTGCTTTGTATGGTTTTTTATCAAAAGACTGGTACGATGTATTATACCATTATGGTGTAACACCGCCACCTAAACAAGGGAATAAAAATTACCAAGTAAAGAAGCAGGAACTTGTACCCTCTAAGGATGTAAGTAGAGTATTTGTTGAAGCTTGGATTAGACTTAAAAAAATATATGGGGTGAAATAATGGTCGCAAGAGAATTCTCCCTTGGAGAAATTAATGTTTCAAGCAATCTCTACTATGCCTTAATGAAGAAGGAGAGGTGGAAAGATTTATTAGATTCTAATAAGAGGCCTAAATTAAGGAAGCAAATGATCGAAAAAGCTGTTAGATCCCTTAAAATGCAGGCCAATGTAGTGTGTCAGAGGACTAAAAGAATGTTTGATGATATCGAGCAGGCATACAGGCATAGTGGATATGAAGTGATCACATTCGAGGCAAAACTGGAGGAGCGTGGACTCTTCGGTGCATCTCAACCTTTCGGCATAATACTATTTGAAGTCGGACTTGAGTTTGATCCCTATCTTAATGCTCCCGTAATTCCTGGATCTAGTGTTAAGGGTTCTGTACGATCAGTTTGGCGTGCTCTCTTCGGTGAGAATGAGGAAGACATAGAAGATTATATATTTGGAGGGCCGCAAAGAATGGGAGTTTGCATGTTTCACGATGGTTATCCTATAGAAGCAGGTAAAAACGGGTACTTGTTATATCCGGATGTCCTTACACCACATTATATGAAAGAAGGTAGAGATATTCTGAAGGAGCATGAGGCCGAACCTTCTCCACTAGTATACTTAACGGTTGCACCCAAAACTGTCTTTAAGTTCATCATAGCTATACCAAAAGATATTGATAAAAAGTCTCGAAGTATGATCAGAAAAGCTGTACTTGAAACTTTAAGGCTTGGCATCGGAGGTAAGACTAACATAGGTTACGGTAGATTTAGCTTAAGAAGTTTACATATGGAGGTGTCTAGGTGAAGCCTAGCTGGTATGAAGACTTCTTTTTGTGGAAAATAGGAGCTCTTACCCATGATCCGCCTCATAAAGCTTGGATTATAGCAGGATTATTGAAAGATGGCTGGAAAACAGGTTTAAGCAAGAAAAATATTGAAGCTGCTGAGAAGAGGAAGATTAAACACAAACATGAACTAGCATCCTTTGCTATTCGCGCTGCCATATTCTCTGAGGATATGGCAGATTACTTAGATGGATTTCCAAAGGGAGAGCGAGAAACTATAGGTAACAGCGAAGAAGTTAAAGGGAGAGAGGAAAACACTAAGAGAGTAATCAAGAAAGCTGATATATTAGCATCGGCATTTGATCGCTGGCAGATATCGGAATTCCAAGAGAAGTTTGGAACTATATTTGATGTTCAGGAAGTATATCTACTTAATCCACTATCTGGGGATCTCATAAAGCCTGAGATCTCGAAAGATGGTAGAATAGACCTTATCGAATTTGAAAAAGAGCTTAGTGATATATGGCATGCAACTAATAATATATGTCTAAGATATCATCTCTTCTATGCGACTCATGAGCCAATGTTCTATGAGAAGGTTATTAGTCTACCCAGCCCGGCTGACAGAAGAATTCCTACACATACAGTTTTTGACCATCTTTATGCGTGTGCTGCTATCATTAATTGGTTGTCTTCAGATGCTATATCCAAAAGAGAGAAGCTAGATCCTAAAGGCTTACTAGTGAGAATAGATCTTGCAGGTATTCAGGACTTTATAAGCGCATCTAGGAAGCTACGTGATGTTTGGTTTAGTAGTTGGCTTGCTTCAGCACTAGTATTTAAAACGATAGAAGAGCTGATCAAAGAAATAGGACCTGATATCCTAATAAGACCGACTGCAAGGCATAATCCATTTTACTATAACTTTCTTCTTCATTGGCTTAAGGAGACAGAGGCACCTAAGGAGGTGCAGAAGAAGCTTAAAGAAATTGGGGAGAAATATGCTGGCCTTGAAGAATGGCCACGATACGCAGTCATTCCTGCTACTGTCGATTTATTACTACCTCCATATAACGTGCTTTCCCAATTATTGGACGAAAAAATATGCAATGACGATGACCTTATTCGATATTTCCATGAAAGATATGCTAATTGTTGGAAAAACCTAGTTGATATAGTTTTAAAGAAGGGATTCAGAAGGCTTAGACTTGAAGAGGGAGAATTAAAGAAGAAATTAGAAGAGTCCAGTGAGAAAACATATCAATATGGAATAGAGAAGATTCCGCCACTCACTATGCGTATAATTACAGTTTCAGTCCCTGAAGACCTAAATCCTGAGGAAGGAAAGCAAGAACAATGGTATTATAATTATGCTTTCAGAAGGCTGGGTGATAGATTCAAATCAATTAAATCTCTTAAGATTCATCCTGCCTGTTTCACTAACTTAACTAAGATTACTGAGGAGATGTGGAGGAATAAGGAGAGGTATCACGTATGTACAGTCTGTGGAAAGTTTCCATCGGTTCTTGACATTCCATACAGAGAAGAGGAGTATTATGAAGTTGTGCCTCCTGACCTTAGAGTATACTTTGATCTAGGGGAACACTTATGCTCCTACTGCCTCATTAAGAGATTAGCTACTCATCCAGCTATTTTTAGTTCCATCGCAGAGAAGTTGATAGATTACTCAGCATTTCCTCTCGGATTTTCTTCAACTTCATCCATCGCTACTTACCCGTTTATGAAGGGCTTAGTAGAAGCACAGGACAATGAAAGTGTAAAAAATATTGTGAATGAAATTATTAAGCAGTTGCGAGAACTAAGAATACCTTTCATCACTCCGTATTGGGATGCCTTAGGGAAGCTACAAGATAAAGCAAAGAATGAAGTAAAAAAATTCCTAGGCTATGATGCAGAGCTAACGCTTTTACCTGAAGAAAGAGAAGCACGAAGAAGAGCTGAAAAACTTAGGAAAGCCGTGAAAGAATCTGTGCAAGACGTATTAGATCCCACTTTTACTAGAACTAACACCTATTATGCTATTGTGCGAGGAGATGGCGATTATATAGGATGCTTACTTAGTGGACATTTGAATCAAGAGACTATAGACACGAATTACATAGACCTTTTAGCAAGTTCTATAGAAAGCATTCCTGATGAAGAAGCGAAGAAGTTCGCTAGACTCATTAGAGAAAGTGCTAATAATAATGTACGTGTAGTTAAGCGTATACTTCGCTCAGAGTTAGGCCAAAAGATGGAGAGAACCCCGGAGAAGAAGATAGAAGAAGCTGCTAGAAGATTATGCGAGTTATTTTCTGAGGTACTTAAGGAAGGTAGAATACCTGTGACACCGGCATATCATACTACACTTAGTCGTGCACTAATGGTTACAGCCTTAAAGGATATCGAGACAGTTCAAGAAGAAGCAAGGGGTATAGTTATATATGCAGGTGGTGATGATTTCCTAGCATTTGTCCCTGCGGTCTTCGCTCTAAACTTAGTATTTAAGACTAGGAAATGTTATAGTATCGGAGATCTAGTGCATCGCGGTTTTCATAGAGTAGGAAATGGATATTTCATGTCACTTGGTAATGCCTCACGCTCGTACTCAGTAATCTTTGGTCATTTCAAGTATCCAATGAGTCAACTACTCAGACTATCATACGAGTTTCTCATGTTAGCAAAGAATGTGCAAGTGGTACATCGAGCATTTAGAAAGATTAAAGATACACTTCTGTTAGCTTACTGCCCGCGAGGAGGGGGTATAAAAGTTAAATCAGTATTACCCTTATCGCACGAAAAGTCTGTAAGGCTATTAATGTCACTCGTTAGCAACATCGAGGATAATCTACTCTCGCATTCAGTAGTATACGACTTAGTAAAGGAAATTAATAAATATTCAAAAGAAACGCAACAGCTTGGACTCTTTGATATAATTGAGAGCATGCTCAGCTATTTGTTAAATAGAAACTTGGTTGTTAAAGAGGCAAGACCTGCTATGAGGTTAATAGCTTCTGAACTTAAGGAGCTGGCGGACTACATAATACTCGATAACGAAGAGAATGAAGAAATATTGCTATACCACATGGTATTAGCACTATGGGCTGTTATAGTTGCACTAAGGGGGCGAGAGCTATGAGACGCATAGGAT
Source organism: Desulfurococcales archaeon (assembly GCA_021163115.1). Classification (GTDB taxonomy): domain Archaea; phylum Thermoproteota; class Thermoprotei_A; order Sulfolobales; family Desulfurococcaceae; genus JAGGXK01. The sequence goes on from JAGGXK010000007.1 coordinate 7,143, forward strand.
CTATTTTATTCGAACCAAATGGCCCTTTAATGTTCCGTGGTCCAATGGAATTCACACCTACCGTGAGAGGCCCGCAAACCCTTGCTAGAACTCTGCCCTTACCTTTACCATCAACTATCGCTGGTTGCTTAGCAACACTACTACTGGATAGAGGAATATCAAGCCTGCCAGATCCTACTAATTGGGAGGATGCTCTAGTTAAAATTCTTGAACTGAGCGAACATGCATGCCTCAGGGGGCCATATCTGCTCGTTGATGACGAAGTCTACGTACCTTTTGAGGACAAAATTATAGGACTTAAGGGTCTCATTAAGACCCTTAAAGAGATCGATGTCAGAGAAGCAATCCGTGAAGGTGAAATTCTAGAAGAAGTATTCAAACATGTCATAATTCATCCTAAAAAAATAGAGCATATTGGAATAGGACTTAAAAGTGTAGCCAAAGCCGTTGAACGCGGTCTTCTATATTCTGCTGAGTTTATTGATTACCTATCAACATTCAATGGACGTAAAGTACACATAGCAATAGATATCCATGGAGCAACAGCGTTAGAAAAGCTCCCTTCTCTAGAGCGTTATATTGTGCGTCTGGGAGGAGAGGGAAGAACTGTGAGTGTTAAATTTGAGGAAAACAGTTATCTTTTGGAGAAAATTAAAAGAGTGGTTAGAGAAGCTGAGACAGAAAAGGAATATCTCATATATATGGTGAGCCCTGCGCTCATAAGAACTCCACTGACTAATCTGACATCGGTAATCTCGACAAGAGCACTTAGATTTTCCTTAGGCGGTATTAACGTAGAACTGCTTACTGGGTGTATTGATATATTAGGAGCGGGCTTCGATATTCGCCATAGAGTTAGGAAACCTATGTATGCATCGATCACGCAGGGGTCCCTACTTATAGCTGAGGATAAACAAGCTACTCTAGCTGAACTTTATCAACATGGGTTATCAGATATAGGAGGCAGGTTAGGATACGGTACTATTATCCCGCTCCCAATCAGTTAAGCACTCTTAGAAAATCCTGAACTATATTGATTCATAAGTAGACAATAATATTATCTTCATTTTACTTTGAGTTTTACACTAGTCTTTAATATCTTCCAGTGCTAACCCATCAGGAGAACGCTATACAACTATTCTTTGAATAGGCCTACCCTTCGTAGTACCTAGCGTATACCAAGTAGCTTTTAACCCCTATGAATCCCTGCTGAAAGGCTTTTTTCTTGCCATTTCTCCCATAGTGTTCTACCATTAACTTGACTCAGGTTCCCAGCTCAGCGGCTCCTGCGAGCTCAGATGATAACATAAATAGGTAGCTAACATGCCTGCTACTGACCTCCTTACCCTAAAGCTTTACGTGATCCTATATGTAAAATGATTTAAAATAGTGACGCAACGGATAGTAGATAGAAACTACAGATCAGAAATTCAATCCCGCAAAAATGCTTGTTCAATAAAGAAGGAATTCGCATCTATTAGGATGTTAAAAGACGTATTCTAAAAGAGATTATGATACAACTTCAATTCTCTTTTATGAGATTTTTCTTGTAAGGGAGATTTATTTGTTGTTATTTATTCTCTTTTCATAGAATATGATCTGTTTTTATTGTCATGTACTGGGTATTAAATATTTTTACAATATGCTATTTATAAAATTTATTTTCTTTTCTAATTTTTTAGTTGTTTATATGTAGTTTAAC
>JAGGXK010000042.1 GCA_021163115.1 Desulfurococcales archaeon
TTATCTTCCCATAAAAGGTAAAGAAATACTCATTGTAGATGATGTTGTTGATACAGGCAACACTCTTCATGAAGTAATAAAATATATTTCCACAAGATATAGGCCGAGCACCATTAAAACTAGCGTATTGCATGTAAAACCAACATCGAAGTATCTACCAGACTATTATAGTGTTAAGTTAAATAAGTGGCTTTGGATCATATATCCTTGGACGCTTTATGAAACATTATTTTCAATATTATACAAAGAATACGGGTGCAATATTAAGGCTATGGCTTCCGACAAACTATTATATTTATTCTATAAAAAAACAATGATAAAAATTGAAGATACCTATGGGGATTTATTAAATACTCTAAGAAGAACCTATGAAAACGCGTTATGTAAAGACGACAAAGAATACACATAGAGGATCTATTTAAAATGCTTCAACTAAGATGATCCAAGCACTTTAAAATGAAGAATCTAAATAATTTTCTTTGATGAAAAACTTCCTCAAAATTAGCTAAGCCATAGAAGAACAAGTCTAGGTGAAGGAAATTAAAAACTGTTTGATGACAAGTAATTGTCCAGATGTTTTACCATAGCTTTAGTCATTAGTAAATAATTTTGACGCGGAATAAACAATACTAGATAAACCACCATTATTAAAAGGGAAATAAAGCGCCGGGGGCGGGATTCGAACCCGCGCGCCCCGTTATGGGGCACTGGCTTCCTAGATAGTTCTCCAGGCCAGCCCCTTAGTCCGCTCGGGCACCCCGGCTTCTAGTTTTGTTATCTAGTTTTTTCCCTCTATTTAATTATTTCATGTATGCTGTTATTACTAGGTAGCCTTTCTTTTTAATGGTAGTTGTTTTTACATAGTGTTTCCTCATGATATCCATGTAGTATTCATGTCCCCTGCTTAGTACTATCTGTATAAAACCCGATGGTTCCAGGTGTTTTCTTGCCTCAGTAATTATTTGTTCAACAACGTCTTTACCTGCAGATAGAGGCGGGTTAGAATATATGGCTTTGAATACCATGTTTTTTACAGGCTCATATAGGTTGCCTTGAATAACTTCTACCTGGTCTTCTACATTGTTTAGTCTAGCATTATATCTTGCTGTCTTTACTGCTAGGGGGTTTATATCGATCATGTATACTTTTAATCTCGGATTCATTTTAGCAACTGTTATACCTATAACTCCATAGCCACAGCCTATGTCTAAGACAACTCCTTTATCAGGTACTATAATATTTTCAAGAAGGAGAAGTGTTCCCTTATCAATAGATGTTCCTGAAAAGAGGCTTGTATAGGAGAGGAATTCTAGAGATAGACCATGGATATAGAGTGGTATTAATACTTTCTTTCCTTTCTTAACATTTTTTGCGGAGAAATAGTGGCTAATATCCCTCTTCACTGCTTGCACTTCCTCCAAGCCGCAGGGTATATTCCGGGTTCAATGTATACACGCTTTATCTTTACAACAATGCCTTTGTTCATAGATGTTATTTGATCTGCACTATACAAGGCTTCACCAAGAGCAACAAGCTCGCCCTTAAGTGTTAGTATTGCGACAAGGGATCCTTTGACAATATTATTTGTTAAACGGGTAATTCCTGGTACTGCTAAACTAGCGCCATGTGCTATGGCATCTACTGCTGTATCTCTGATAACTATTTTAGGTAGATGTGATACAGCTACTTCAACAGGTAATATTATCCTTCTTAAATAACGCTCATCACCTTCTTCACGCCACATATATATTGCTTCAGATAGATCCTGCATTTTAACCAGAGTTTCATCTTCCTTAAAAGGACCTGTCCTCGTTCTTCTTAACTCCCTCATATGCGCGCCAACACCCAATATAAGCCCTATATCATGGGCTAGTTTCCTCATATATGTCCCTGCTTGACATCCAACTCTAACCAACGCATATTTCCCATTATATTCTATCAGATCGATATAGTGAATTCTCCGAATTCTTATAGTTCTCTTCACACTAGATCTTAGAGGAGGTCTCTGATAGATCTCTCCAACAAATTTACTGAAAACTTCTCTAAGCTTATTCTCACTAACAGGTTGATGAAGCTGAACAACCATTACATACTCCTTCATAGTATGGACTACATTACCAATAACTTTAGTAGCCTTCTCAAGAGCTACTGGTAAAACCCCTGTTACCTTGGGATAACCCCGCGCTCCTCCCTATTTAGGGAGGGAGCGCTCAAGAGTCCCTCCATGTCCCGCCCTTGAAAGCCCAAGCATCTTCTTTATCCAAGCTACAACTTCATGGCTAGTGGGGCCAGGGGGTTTATCTAAATTAATAACACCATTCCTAATATGCTCCTCTATCACTCTCTTATAAGGCAATACACCATACCGTGGATCAGTTTCTTCATTATCCCTTAATACAATCCACTCTGCATCAACTCCACCATACCTATTCAATTTCTCTATAAACTCGAGCCCAGCCCCCTTACTCAAGGAATTCTCCACCACATTAACATAGACTATTGAGACAATAATATAGCTAGTCCCTGCCCAGAAACAGGATTAGAAATAATATCTAATACCAAAGGTTCTCTTTAAAATAATTATAACAGCTATACAATAGAAAGTTTAGGCTTAACAATTTCTTTCATAAAATCTACTAAGCCAGCGTCTTCTATAGCCTTTTTAACTTCTTCGTCGCTTGCACCACGAGGTATGTCTATTGTTTTATCAAGAGGCTCTATATGTTTTATGTTTACTCTCCTCCTCTTTACACCACTTATATCCTTAGGCCCAGTAATTAGTACAAAATTATCATCAATAAAGTCGACAATAACGCATTTCCTACCAGCTTCTCTTCCAACTAGTTTTACACATATCCTACCAATTTCTATAGCAGGCATAGAGCCACCCACCATACACTCCTATACTGCTAGCCAATACCTACATAAATTATGCCTTTAAAATTTTCTCTATCCCTCTCCTAATGACTTCAAATGCCTCCTCAGGCCCTAGTTTCTCAGTATTTACAATTATATCAAATATCGTATAGTCAAGAGGGTCTATTCCATAATATTCTACAAACCTCTTGTATTGTGTATACTCCCTTGTAATAGTTTCCCGGAGAGCATCCTCAAAAGACTTGTTGTCTCTATGAGCTATACGATGAACCCTCACTGAGAGAGGTGCAGTAACAAGAATTCTTACATCAGCTATCTCAGAAACAATCCATGCAGTTAGATGTCCATCTAAGACAAGATCTCTTTTTAACGCTTCTTCATAGCTTCTCCTATCAATCTCTATATCTATACTTGGATCCCTAAGAGCTATTAAGCTGAGTTCCTCAATAGAAATACCTTTCTCCCTTGCTATACCCCTAAATATACTTCCAGCCGAATGGTATCTTAGGTTATAGTATTCAGCAATCTTCTTTGCTTGAGTAGTCTTACCGCCACCAGGTGGACCACTAACAACAATAACAGGCAACGATCTATCACCAAATCTTATTACACTAAATATCACGTATTATTGATTAACTAAGAGCTTTTATTACTAATATTTATAAAGAAATTGTTGATCTTATAGCTTCCTTGAGCTGTTTTCTAAGGCATTGGGGACACAGGTATCCGCCAAAAGGTCTTTCAGGTCTCTTCTCTGTCTTAGCCAGTTTTCTAAGCATTGACGGCACAAGTCTTGGTACACCATTTAGCGGCCTACCACATAATGCACAGCGTGCAGGCCCTGGCCTTCTCTTCCTATAATGTATTACTACTCTCCCACCAGGTGTTCTCCTATACACTCTCCTCTTAGATCTAGTTCTTAGCCCGGGTCTGGGCATGGTTTGTCAACCCGCTTGAACCATACCTAGTATCAAGTTCACTAACAATTATCTACTAGGCCTATAAGTTTTGTTGTTATTCAAACTTTAGTCTAAGTAACCTTATGAATAAATATGATGGTTGCATAAAGGCTATGAATGCGATAAACAATATATGGGTTACCAAGGAACCATCTTCTGCCTGGAATGTAAGAAAGGGGATGCCAAATGGTATCTTAATAAATGCTGAACCAAATGGTAATAATACTATGGTTAAATATAGTAGAGTATACATTACTGCAAAGATTACTAATTCTATAATAAAGAGTATAATGAGTCTAGCCCTAGCACGGCTTATGTCTAGCCTAACCTTCTTAACTCTTCTTATACCACGTTTATCTTTTGTAACTTTCTTAGTAGAGTATTTACTCCAGATCTCCATAGCCCACTGAAAGAACCTTAGCTTAGAAATAACTGTAGCTATAAGAGTTGTTAAAAGCGAGAACACTATGCCAATAATTATTGTAATAGTTATTATCATCTATATACCTCCGGTTCTACATTATTCTCCAATAAGTCTCTTTAGTAATGGGTAAGCTTCAAGAGTTCTCTCATATGCTATCATTGTATAGTACTGCTGCACAATACCTACTGCAAGTAATATACCTGTTCCAGTACCATATGCTCCAAGCAAGTCAGCTGTTACAGCAATGGAGGCAACAATTATTGAGCTAAGTATAGTTAATGGCTTTATATACTTAGCAAGTATTCTTTCAAGTATTCTTGGGTTCCTTCTAATGCCGGGGATCTCCATTCCTGATCTTACAAGTTCCTCTGCCTGCGCAGATGCGCTTAAACCTGATATCTCAACCCACATTAATCCAAATAATGTTGCAAGCGTTAATACTCCTATAGCATAAACCATAGCATGAATAGGATCAGCTATTGTACTTAAGATGCTACCCGGAGGCGATAAATAATATGCCAAACCCCCTATAAGTCTCCCGGATTCATCGTATTTAGCAAGTATATCCGCTATACCGCCAGCACCCTGTAGGTATGTTCTAGAGAGAGATGCAAATACTAGTATATCGGAGTAAAGTATACCAACAAGTAGTACTGGTATGTTTGTTACATAGAGGAACTTTAATGGAACCCTTGACTTAATACTCCTCAGCCTCGGAGATGAAACAGGGATCTCTACCTTCATACCCTGTAAGTATACTAGTAGAAATATTATAACAAATGTGGTTATCAAGCCAACGAGATCGCCCGCACCTCTGCCTCTCATCACTACTGCAGCTAGATTCCCTTGAGAGATAGCAGTAATAAGGAACGGTATAAACCCTATAGGTTCACTACGTACTACTATGGGGCTAAGGAGGTTCCACATAAGTCTCTGTGCAACACCAGCTAGGATAAACAAGCTAACACCGCTTCCAAGGCCCCAGCCCTTCTGGATCATTTCATCAAGAAGTATAACCATATAGGTTGCTAGAAACAATTGCACAGTAACAAGGATACGTTGAAGAGGTGTAGCACTACATTCAAAGAAGGGATTTGTTCCTGTTACTGTCCAGTAACGACATGCCATTGAATACATTATAGCCTCGAATAGAGCTAATAATAATGCAAAGGACTTCTGAGCTGCTGTAAATTTCTTCCTATCCTCAGGGTTAGATAAATCTAGGTCAATAAGCTTAGCTCCCACAAGTATCTGCATGATCAAGCCGGCGGTAACAATAGGTCCTATACCTAGCTCCATCAACGTACCTCTATTAGATGCGAAAATTATTTCAACATATATTAAATTAGGTCCAGCACCAGGAGAAGCTATTCCATAGAGAGGCGTATTAGCCATAAGTATATACACTACAAGTGCTATGGCTGTCCAGAATAATCTCTCATACAAACCAGGCTTTCTAACAGGCTTTTGTACAGTTGGTATGTATTTAGCCATAGTAGCTAATGCATCCATAACGCCCATTAGGAACTCCTCCCTATACACTACAGCTATTAGGTAATGATATAGAGGTTATATAGTTTCTCACTATATTAGTAAAGGATTACTCACTTGTAACAACAACTTTTCCTCCTACAGCTTCTATTTTCTCCTTAGCTTTTTCCGTAATATATGGTGTTATGATCTTTACTGGGATATCTATCTTCCCTCTACCAAGAACCTTGTTATAACCGAGCTTAGATACATCTATGACGACTAAACCCTCTTCAGTTATGGCACTGTTTTTCTCCTTAAGCTCTCTAGCTATCTCATTTATTTCTCCAAGATTTATACCCTTGACTTCTTTAACAATAGGCGGAGGCTGCGTGAAACCATGTTTACCGAACCAGTTTGGAGCATACTTTACAGTCCATGTCCATCTATGCTTATGGAACCCTACTAGTCCAAAGCCTCCTCTACTACCAGATTTCCTATGCTGCCCTATCCTGCCCCAACCCATTGTACGTGTTCTTCCCCTAAGTTTTCTTGATTTCTTTCTCCTCCGAACCACCATAACTAACCACCATATTGAGTTAGGCTAAAGCATTCTCTTAATTAAATCGTTTATTGCCTTACCCCTATATCCTAGTTCTCCACAATCTCCATAGGGTCTTTTAGTACTTCTCTTAAAACCTCCCCTAGGAGGATGTAGTCTAAAAACAGGTTTAACACCATTGAGTTTGTGTAGGAAAATCTTTTCTTCAATCAACGCTTTTGCTAAGCCAGCAATACCATCCTCTATGCCTAGGTGCTCTCTAACCCATTCATCGGATAATGGTTTATTCCCAATAATTCTTCCTCGAACACGTAGCAACTCAACCAAGGTATCGTATTCAATCTCTCCCCATGTAACCCAATCCTTTACTTTATGCAGCATCCCTTCAATGCCTGGCAAGCTCGATGGATATAGAGTCGCATGAAATTTCTTATGTAGTCTAAGAAGCTTCAAAGTATACTCTACATCAGGGGCTAGGTCAAGCCTTCCTCTTATCCTTATTATTGCATAGAGCGGCATATTATAACAGCCTCCATAAACAAACATTATTTAGCCCAGTCATAGGGGGTGACGAACCTATATGTGTTCTTTAAAGCAGTAAGCACTGCCATTGCAAAGTTATATGTCGTTCTTGTTTCACCAAAGCTCTGAGTCCATACATCCCTTATACCAGCCATTCTTAATACTTTCTTAGCTACATCTCCTGCAACCAGTCCTGTACCCTTAGGAGCAGGTTTTAAGATTACTCTTATACTGCCGGATTTACCTTGTATAATAAATGGTACACTATGGGGCTCCCCGCAACCACACTCCCAGCTACCACAACCCCTTCGTACTGGGGTTATGTTTAACTTTGCATTTCTAATAGCCTTTTGAAGTGCAACAAGATACTGCCTAGCCTTCCCTGCACCTATTCCTACAAAGCCATCGTTATTACCTATAACAACAACAACCCTAAATCTTGAAACACGACCCGCATCTGTTTGTTTTTGTACAATAGAAACGTCCAGTCTCTCATACTTTAGTTCAGGAAGGAGATAGTCAACAATTTCAGGTTCAAGAAGGGGAAGGTTCCTATCAAATATCTCTTTTAAACTAGTAATCTTCCCCTCTTTAACTAATCTACCAACCTTTGTCCTAGGGATCCAGGATTCTAGAGCTGCTTTATTAACAGCGCTCATACTCACTTAACATCACCCTTTTCCAACACATCTCTGTAACTAGAGAGAATCCTGTTTTTAACCTCCTCGAAATGCAAAGGAAGTTCCATGGGATTAAATCCTCTCTCTAGGTATTTTGAGAAAAATCTTGTAAACAATTCATAGTTCTCCTCACTCAAAATCTTAGCCCAAGCGGAGATATGTTCTCCTCTAATCCTATCATTAGCAGGAACAACCTCATCTGATACAGGCACTTTTAATCCAACATCATTAGCTGCCTTTATAGCTGCAAATACCTTAGCCCCTCTAGTAGGTTCATGTAGACCTATGTCCGGGACAGCATAGGATACACCTTTTTCCTTAGCCCTTAGTGCAGCAAGCAAACCTGTTAGATATGCTGCTGGTATATTAGCTAAGCCTCCCTTCCACCCATACTTCTTTGCCAACTCCCTACTATGTGCAGCAGCAATAGTTACGTCACCTTTCGGATCGGCCTTTATTACTTGGACAATTATATGTTTTAATGTTTTTCTAACAACAAACCGGAGGTGACCTGAAAGTATCATACGGTATCTCTTATAATAGTTAGTTTTTCCTTCCCTTCGTCTACGTCTAGGAACTTTATATTTTGGTCCACGCGCCATTACTTCATCACCTTACTTCCTCAAGTATACCGTGTTCTTTTAGATAGTGCTTAAGGCTAGACAAGTTCTTAAATGTGCCACCCTTAGCAAGCATATATAGCCTCCTATAGGTTCTTCTATCAATCATGTTATGATCCCTTAAATATCTTAGATATCTCCTGATCCTTCTGATCCTATGCATCCAATTCTCTTTCTTGTCAAGTCTAGCCGTAGCATCTCCCTTACGTTTACCATGCCCTCTTCTACGACCTTTCTTTCTCTGTTCATGCCTCTTCTTCCACCTAGCCCTGGAGTTACCATGTATAGGCTTTACATCGATAACCCCATCATGGATGAGTCTCTTAATCTCCTCCCTAGTTATAGCGTCAGCTACATCATCTATTCTCTCAGGATCAATCCATATCCTTGAAACTCCCACACCAAGTATTTCTGCTGCAAGTCTCTTTTGCAAAGTTAGATCAGGCATTTACCCTATCACCTACATATTAGCTATTACAAACCCCTTCTCTCTAGCAACACGTTCTATCTCAAGCCTCTTCTTTAATCCAACAGATGATGCAATATATACTATGTCCTTACTTGGGTCAAGCCTCTCAAGCTCTTTAATATTATAGACTGTAACTGGCCGAAGCCCTTGTGGATGAAGCCCCCTTACCAACCTAGGGCCTCTATACCCAACTTCCACCATAGGTGGATATCCTTTAAGCTTCAACCTCATCTTGTTATCGTTCCCCTTGGGCTTCCTCCACTTAGGATCATTGGCGAATTTTGGCTTCTTCCACCATAGATGCCTATAGAATTCTGGCTTCCTAGACTTGATCTTCTCTCTAAGCTTGAGTAGTTTAGATAGAGTTTTTTCAGCCATTACTCCTCACCCCAGTCATAGATATATATTCCATCACCAAAGACACGTCTATCCTTATCCTTAACCTTTGTAGCTAATTCTATGTTAGTAGCTGTTTGTCCAACATGCTCTATATCAATACCTTCCACGATAACATCGTCGCCTTCAACTCTAACCTTTACATCATCGCCAATAATTTTAGCTATACGGTCTGCTTTCTCGCCGAGAAAGTTCTTTATCCTTACAACTCTCTCGTTCTCATCCACGACAACTGATATTGGGAAGTGGGAAAACACTATCTTAAGCTTGTAACGGAATCCCTTTGTAACGCCCTTTATCATATTCTCTACATGAGCTGCTATGGTTCCAACAAGTGCTTTTACACGGCGATTAGCAAAATAAGCTTCAACAATTATGGAGCTATCTGTTTTCCTAATCAATACATTCCTAGCGTGAGAAAAGTCCCTTTCAAGAACACCTAAAGGACCAGATACCTTTACCTTCAACCCATTAACTTCTACATTAACTCCCTCCGGGATCCCTACTTCTTCCAGTACATGTATGGCTCTTGCCATTGAATCCCCACCAGTTCTCTAGTATACAAACGCTAAGAGTATCCCACCAGTTCTTTTTTCAATAGCTTCCCTGTGAGACATAACACCATATGGCGTTGATATAACCAATACACCAATATCTCTTGAAGGAAGGTATCTTCTTAGCCAATGAGGCATCTTCTCTAAATCACTATGCTTTACAGGAAGCCTAGGTTTTATAACACCACACTTGTTTATCCTACCCAGCAACTGTACCTTTATCTTACCCCAGCGACCATCATCAATGTACTCGAATTCACCTATGTATCCTTCTCTTTGCATAACACGAAGCACATTTATTATTAACTTTGAAGCTGGCCAAATGAGAGCCTCAGGCTTTGCTCTCATTTCAGCATTCCATATAGTTGCCAATGCATTTGCTAGTGTATCCAGCATTACCATGGCGTGACACCATATTATTGTTCTAGGGACACATATTCAACGCTATAGATTAGGAGTGTGAAAACCTAGTTATATTTCTTAAAGCCGAGCTGAGGAGCAAGTTCTCTAAAGCATTGCCTACAAAGATATATCCCGTACTTCTGTATCACAGCATCTCTACTTCCACATCTCCTACATTTCCTTGCTCCTTTACCAAACTTGTGTATTTTAGGTGGCTTATACTTACCCAAGCTAAGCACCCCCTTAGACTATTTCAACTCCAAATTCTTTATAGAGATAAATCATGGCCTCTTCACGTGTAACTCTATGTCTTCTAGGAATGCTTTTCTTCCTACATCTTCTCCGTCTCAAAACCCTGAAGCCTGGTCTCTCAAAAGTTATTGCAACATCCATGCCAAAAACCCCTATTTCAGGATCGTATTTTACCCCAGGAATGGTGATATGTTCTTTTATACCAAAAGCAACATTACCGAATTCGTCGAAGCTAGATGCCTTAATTCTATAGCCTACTGCTTCAAATGCTTTTTTAAGAAACTCTATAGCCTTCTCCTTCCTAAGTGTAACAATTGCAGCTATATTCTCTCCCTTCCTAATCCCAAAATCCTTGATAGTCCTTCTAGCCCTTCTCGGAACAGGTTTTTGTCCAGTAATTTCTTCTAAAACCTTTATTGCCTTACTGAGTCTTTCAGTGGCGGCACCAACACTAATATTCACAGTAACCTTAGCTATTCTTGGACAAAGCATAGGCTGTTTATTCCATCTATCAATAATTCCATCTATATCAGCTACATAATCTATTATAGCCATTACCAAGCACCTTCCGGCAATGTTATCAATGGCTTATCACGCCCTATAGGAAACACGTACTCAAGGCTTGTCTGGAACCTATTTCCATTTCTATCTTCAAGCGTAACTATACTTCTATATCTTCTAATGCTCTTCTTGATCTCAAGGACTCTTCCAACTCTCCCAACATTTCGGCCTCCAGCAA
>JAGGXK010000040.1 GCA_021163115.1 Desulfurococcales archaeon
AACACCATCTATTCCTAAGCTAAAAACCCTGGTCTCCAAGGATCTTACACCATCATATGCAGCTACTATTCTATCACTGTTTAAGACTCGTGTAATACCCTCAATTAATGGTAGATGCCATAATGGTTTACCATAGAAGTCATATGTTACAACTAGGGGCAGCCCATTAATTATTGATAGTGTTGTAACTGTTGAAAGATCTTCATCAATATAATATACACCTCTAGTACTAGGTGGTTTTACAAGGAAGTACTCTATGCTGTAATCCTTTAGATTATATATCTTGAGGTAGAACTTGCCAATAACGCCTACATAGTTACTCCTATACATATAAGTGTATGGTATTTGGAAATAGAATGGGTTATATGGGATTAAAGAAGCAATACCTTCGTCGTCGATTACTTCTACACCATCGCTTGCAAAACCCTTTACATAGACACGGTTGCCCCGCCTACCTGTTACTAAAACTATATCCTTACAAGCTATGGCTAGTCCACCAAAACCTGTTAACTCTTTTATAAATACTCCATTTAATATGTCTACTAATAATGTAGATGATTTTTCCTTTTTAATGCCTTGAACAGATACAACAGCTAGATCTCTTGATGCTGCGAAGTTAAAGTCAAGCACATTATTATAGCTTGTTGTCTCAATAGTGTTTCCTCTTTCATCAAACATTTTAATAACAAGCTTGTTACCTGGCTCAACATATGCTGCTACACAATAGTCCCCTCTACACACCATATCAGCTACATAGGCTCTTACAAGCCTACTCCATAGTCTATGCCCTGATCCCTTGTAGCATTTCAGAACATATAATTCTCTCCTTCTCTCTACATTACTTCTAAGCTCTAGTGGCTCCCCCTCAATAGTGTGGCTTACTCCGTCGATTATATATATGGTTGTTTTTCTTGAATCATTTCTACAATATAGATCTAGGAAAACCTTATCTTCTTTAATCTCAATCCCGTCTACAAGGCAGTTGCATGGTATATAGTATTCCCAGATCTTTTTCATTCCCATTACACATCTGTTCTCCTAAACAAATATTCTTCCTAAACAGATACTCTGTATCTATAAAATACTTTGTACCATAGGTTTTTAGCAGTTATCAACATAATTTATTACCAGACATGTATTAACCTATTTATAAGAGACTACGTTATTACATGGTGTAGGGCTTGTCTAGTGATATAGTTAAAAGACATACACCAATAGTTCTTGAGGATGACATCATTTCAGATCTTATGGACGGGTTTATCCTTAAACCCGTTTATATAGTAGACAGAGACCATAGAGCCATGGGGTTGACATATAGGTATGGTTTTGTCTTAGTTGATGATGAGAGTATCAAGAAAGCTTATGTTAAGCGAATAGTTAGCGTTGATCACATTTTTGTTGATAACCGTGATCTAGGTGCTGTAGTTGGCAATGTAGAGAGAATGATTTTTAATGGAGAAGAGGTTATAGCCTCTGTAGGTACTCTTGAAAAAAATAAATGCCTAGTCATAATTACAGACAAAGGAATTGAAGAATCTATATGTGAAATGTCTATAGGGTTTGTTTCTAAAAGAAATTACTTATTCTCAAATATACAGCTGGGGTTGTCAGGAATACACGTTATTGCACTAGTTGATATTATTGAAGAAAAGTATGGGAGCATTGGCCCCTCTCTATTATTTATAGAAGAGCCCGGAAAAGGTTTTAAGGTAGAGAGACTTCATGAAGCTAGGGTAGCGGGTTGGAATGGTATATATTATTCTGTATGGGATTTTGATGTAAGAAGAAACAAGGTTACGTTATATATAATTAGGAATGGAAAAATGGAAAAATATGTTTTCACTAGAGACAAGTTGCCTAGGAGATTTTTTTCAGAAAATAGTATTGTAGGTATATATAGAAGAAACTTGTTACTAAGCGATGGCGAAACTATAGTATTGTTTAATTTATTATCCAGAGAGACTGTATGGAGACGAAGATATCCCAGTAAAATAATCGTTGCAACACCACCTGATGAGTTCAGCAAGTTTGTTGTATATAATGGGGCAGATATCGAGTTACTTGATATAAATAATGGTGAGGTTATATGGAGTTATAAAGTTAAACCTATTAATGCTCTTGGTATGAGTAATAAATATATTGTTGCAGGCTCTAATGAAACCCTTTATGTCTTCTCGCTAGAGACACATTCACTAATAGGTAAGTATAGGATACTAGGAAATATACAGGCAGTAGCTGTTCTTGGTGAGAGGGTTCTTGTAGGCTATATCTCTCCAGCAGACACACCTAAGGCTCTTGTAATAGATTATACAGATTCTATACCCCTAAGTTTTAGGAATATCCGGTTATATAGTGGGGGTAAAACATGCTTTACACTTGGGGATATAACTCCATGTGTAAAAATACTTAGTTCTTCTTCAAAGAACTTTAGTATAAAGAGTATTGGTTCAAAGATTATTATAAGTGATCGTGGTAGCCAGCCTGGAAAGCATTGGATAAGACTCCTTGTATCAATAAGTGGTTTTCTGCCGCTACTTGAGAGGATAAAAATTGATATCGTAAAGCCTGAGAAAATATTCAGCAAGATAAACCTTAATCCAACTCTTAAGAGAGATCATGCCGGATACTATATGCTCCTTAATGTAGGTCTTGAGGTAAACTCTAGAGTATTCTATGCAGTATTAAGGTCTATTGACGATAGCTTGTACGGCTCATCGTATGAGATAAGGGAGCTACCTCAAGGAGAATATAGTATACCAATAAGGATCTTGTGGGCTAGGAGAGGTATTAGGCATGCTAGGCTTCTACTATATCTAAGAACAAATATTAGCCCCTATATTGAAGAGAAGGAGGTTGATGTAAATATAGATATAGATGTAGCTGAGCCTGTTCTTAGGATGTATAGTGACTTCCTGTATCTTTGGGTACCATACCCATTTGATGATGTTGAACTAGTCTTTGAGGGTAGTGGTAAAAAGTATTCTACAATAACAAGTCTTGGAAGAGGCTGGAACAAGTTCTCTTCAATAGGTTTTGAACCAGACAAAGTAATTATCTATAGTGGTGGTAAAAGAATGGTGGTTTATAGAGAGAGACTTTTTAGAAGGTAACAATTATGGAGGTAAAAGAAGCTGCTTTACTACTTATAATCTTAGGCTTGCTTTTAGAGATCATCGCTATAGCATTGTTTAGGAAGCAAGAACCTTTAAAAGAACATAAAGCTCGTCAACAATTCTTTCAATTCTACTTATACGTTCCTCTAAAGCCTCTAGTCTCTTAACAAGTTCCTCATAGTCAATATTCTTTTTCTTACCGGGTTTCTCCAATATACATACCCCTTGCTTAGTTATCGCTTTAGAGTATAAATCAAGCTATAAAATAAACTATATTGAAACATGGTATATATCTTATTAGAGCAAGTTATAGGTTCGTATATATAGTTGTTACATGTATATGGAAAAGTTTTTATTCTCTAGCCCCGTCTAGTGGGATTGGTGAAGAGGTGTGGGTTTTAACATATATGTCTTATAAAGAGTTTCCTAAACCTCATTCTAGTTCTCCTAAACCCTGTTCTATAAAAGGATGGATCGCCTCCAAAAAACCTACAGATAACATTATTGTAGTAAGGACAATAAGCGATGCTGGTACCTACACTAGATATATTGTTGTTAAATGCTGTTCCAGAGACCTACTGAAACTGCCTAGAGAATCCCTTATAGAGTTAAGAGGCTACGGTGATGACAGAGGATTTGTAGCAACCAGCTATAAAGTATTATATAAGCCTGTTGAAGAGCCTCAAGTAGATTATACTGAGGATATTGAGAGATATGATCCAGAGTATCTGGCTAGGTATAGCCAGTGGTTTATAAGGAGCGAGAAGTGGATGAAGATCGTTGTGTTACAGAACCTTATCCTAAAATATGCTAGGGAGTACCTGTATAGCCAAGGGTTCTTAGAGATACTTGCACCAATGATAGCTCCTGTAAGTGATCCAGGGCTAAGGGGGGCTAAGAAGCTAAAGACAATATTCTATGGAATGGAGTATGAGCTAACAAGTAGTGTAATCATGTATAAACAGGTGTCAGCCTCGGTATTCGGCAAAATATTTTTCATGGCTAGAAACGTTAGAGAGGAGCCTAGAGAACATATATCAACAGGTAGGCATTTAGCAGAGTTTACCCAGCTTGACCTAGAATGGGGGCTTGCAAGCATAGAGGATGTAATGGATCTAGCTGAAAAACTGATACACTACATAACCAAGAAGCTTGCAGATGAGCATAGTGACCTAGTATATAGCTTAAACAAAGGCTTTGAGGTAATAGAACCCGGGTATCCTAGGATAAAATACGATGAAGCGTTAGAGATTGTGGATAAGCTAGGATACAAGGTTGAATGGGGGAAGGAGCTAAGCCAGGAAGCAGAAACAGCCCTAGCAGAATACTATGGAACTCCTGTATGGGTTATAGGATACCCTGCTATAAGCAGGGGATTCTACTATATACCAGATCCTCTTGACCCAAGATACAACAAGGACTTTAACCTAATACTACCAAAGGGTTATGGCGAAGTAATAGATGGTGGCGAGAGAGAATATAGATACAGCAAGCTGCTGGAGAGACTAAAATCTATAGGAGAACCTCTTGAGAAATACAGCTGGTTCATAGACACTGTCAAGAGAGGTGGTGTAGGGCCTAGTGCTGGCTGGGGGCTTGGTGTTGAAAGACTTACAAGATACATTGCTGGACTAAGGCATATAGTGCTGGCAACAGCATTCCCCAAGCTACCAGGTATAGTACCTACTCCATAGCCTTCTCTTCCTTTCTAAAGGGTAAGCCCCGACTATTTTTCCCTATACTTAAATATCTTAGAGTTTATTTGTTAGACCAGGTGTTAGTAATGAGCTCTGGCGGACGTTATGAGGGGGTTATTCTTATAGAGCCTACATCAAGAGGCTCAGCAAATATTATGAAGATCAAGAGAGTACTTGTTATGAAGAAGACTAAATACCAGGATGTTATCTTGGCAGAACTTGAAGACTATGGTAGAGCACTGATTATAGACAATTATGTGCAGAGCAGTGAAGTAGATGAGTACATTTATCATGAAAGCCTTGTACATCCAGCAATGATAACTCATCCTAACCCGAGGAGAGTGTTAATTATTGGTGGTGGGGAAGGAGCTACTCTTAGAGAAGTGCTTAAACATAACATGGTTGAAGAAGCTGTTATGGTTGATATTGATGAGGAGGTTGTAGAGTTTTCTAAGAAATACCTGGATTTCATGCATCAAGGAAGCTTTGATGATCCACGTTCAAAGCTAGTAATAATGGATGGTAGAGTGTTTCTTGAAGAAGCTTCTCCAAAAAGCTTTGATGTAATAATATTTGATTTAACAGATCCATATTCAAGTGAGTTATCGAGGCAATTGTATAGCAGAGAGTTTTATGAAAAAGCATATCGTGTACTAAGAGATGATGGTATAATGGTTACACAGGCTGGCAACAGCTTCTACTACTATGAAACCTATGAGTGGGTGCTAAGCAATGTTTCCACTGTATACCCTATTGTTGTAGAATACATGGTATGGGTTCCTGTATTTGGTTATTCATGTAACTTCATTATTGGGAGTAAAAAATATGATCCAAAAAGTATTAGTGAAGAAGAGATTGCCAGGAGACTTAAGGAGAGGGGTGTAAAGACAAGGTTCTATAGCAGTAGTACACATATAGGATTGATCAAGACCCCGATCATTAAGTTTAAAACAAAGTAGTAGGCAAGAAACTGTTATTAAAAAATATTTAAAGTGAAAATACTTTAATCATTTATTTCTTCTTCCTTAGAATATTTACTAACGGTACAGCGGCTATTATTATTGCTAAACCTATTATTCCTAAGATCGGCTGCGGAGCAATAGTTGTTTCATCTATGGCTCCGCCTACAGCATATATTCTTCCTAGAACCCATATTGGTGTACCTGATAGATCGCTTAGGCTTGGTGTTGATGATGCAGTAAATATCACCATTATATATCTTCCATAAGAGTCTCTTCCTACAACTCTATTGCTTGCAGGTATCTCGTACCAGAGCCCATTCTTATTCCATAGTACCGTATAGTCTTCGGGATCACCAGTATCTGGTATATAGAACTTTACTACTAGAGATGTTATGTTAGATGCGGCAAGTACTTTTACATCATAGTTTGCATTATAGTATGCATAACTAGCCATTGCATGGAACCAGCCATCACCCCATGGTGTTAATGAGGAATTCTTTAGCACAATAATGTTTGCTGCACCAATTGCCTCTACACCAACAAAGGTTCCTGTTGCTCCAGAGTATATTGAGTAGGAGCCAGGATCAATTACTGAGACATTAAGTGAACCAGCGATCTCTGGCTCGGTTTGCGGATAAATCATTGTCTCTGATCTAGCAGTATATCCGCCAAAGTCTATAGCAACTACCGTGATATTCCATGGCTTTCTATCAACCTTTATTGAAAACGATGTGTTCGGAGGCTCTAGGCTAGCAACTAGTGTACCATTAAGGTATACATCATAGTATGTTATACAGAAATCATCTTGTGCACCAGTAACAGTTATTGTAAGATTCATTTCATCACCAGGTAACATTTCTGCATCAGCAAATATCACTGGAGGCCTTGTAGGAGGCTTAGTATCAAGTACGAATCCAAGTGCCTGCTTAAGCAATCTTAATGACTCATTATATGGTAGTGCTGCAACAGGGAATGCTATATAGACACTCCTATACCCATGGACAGCATCACCAAGCGATGGATAACCATCATATACTACTATCGAGGTGTTAGCCCATAATGCTGTATAGTTATAGAGTGCAAAACCACCATCAATAGGTGATATGTCATCCGGATATGGTGGCAGAGATACAAAGGGTATGTAATCACTTAGTCCCTTAGCTATATAGTGATCTAAGACCTTAAATATCCCAGTAGAAGCAGCATCATCACTGTTATATTCTGCTTTAAGCACCCCTTCCAGTAATACGGATTTGCCCAATACCTCTACATGATACCATCCAATATCCTCACCCTCCATAACAAGTCCTCCGTTTCTCGGCATAGTCATGTTCCTAAGCCAGGTATATATCCATAGATCAATATATTGTGGGTAGTCTACTGGATAATAGTTTGTACCACTAATCCATAAGGTTGCATTAAAATCATTTAATACATCGAAAGTTACTAGCCCGTATAACGATATATACCATTTGAACAACTGTATATTACAGCAGCCATCTAGCTGGTTAACCAGAGTATAATTTATTAGCCATCCTTCTTGTGCATATAGATCATCGTATACTATTAGTACTCTATACTTTGGATCAAGAGCGGTTCGATTAACCAAGGTAATATTATATTCCATCCAAGACTCTCCTGTAACAAGGAATACTGGGCTTCTATGATGATAGTATCCATTAATGTATGCTTCAACAGATATTGGTGAAACATTCTTTAGCGGAGCTATAAGTTCATAATATCCATCAGCACCGCTTACATTGGTTGTAATGTTATTGTTGAATATTGTTCCAACAGTTGTGATCTGGACTGAACTAGCGTTTGCAGCAGCAACTGTTGCCCCCGCAACAGGATTACCATATATGTCTTTTACATAGCCCCTGATCCTTAGGCCTGGTGTGAGCCATCCCATTACAACATGGAATTCATAGCCTGTATCAGTTGTAAAGGATATTATA
Source organism: Desulfurococcales archaeon (assembly GCA_021163115.1). Classification (GTDB taxonomy): domain Archaea; phylum Thermoproteota; class Thermoprotei_A; order Sulfolobales; family Desulfurococcaceae; genus JAGGXK01. The sequence goes on from JAGGXK010000040.1 coordinate 7,731, forward strand.
CCATCATAAAGCCCTATCTTTGCATTAGGCCCTAGTGTTATAGTAACAGTTACATTCCATGCAGACGAGTTTATCCTAACAATACTCATGCTGAAGCTGACGTTTAACGGGGTATCAGTATCTACAACCACCTGGTCTCCATCAAGATTCTCTACAACAAGGTGTCTAAGTATTACAGGATCTGGTGATAGACTTGCTATTGGTGTTGTATTGATTACTATAAAGTTTAGTTTCTTTGAAGAGTTTATAGGCAGTATGCCGAAGCTAAGGCTTGCGGGTAATGGTATTGCTTCAGCATTTACCGCCTTAGATACATTTATGAAGCCGCCTCCCTGTTCAAATACTGTTGCGGGATATGTTCCTAGAGAACTAGATACTCCCCATCTATTATCAAGGAATGTTGCAGAACTCATTAGTGCAGCCTTTATCATCTCTGGGCTCCAGTCTGGATGGGCTTGCTTTATTAATGCTACAGCTCCTGATACATGTGGTGTTGCCATTGATGTACCGCTCATTATGGTGTAGTAGTCATCAAAGTCCCACATATAATTGGTTGTGAAGTATGTTGGTTTAGCAGATATGATCGCTACACCTGGTGCAACAACATCTGGTTTTACGGAGAAATCTGCAAGGCTTGGTCCCCTACCACTAAAGTATATAATATCTATACCATATCCAAGTCCTGGCTTCTGGGTTGCTCCAGCACATATAGCTTTTCTAGCAATACCTGGTGTCTCTACTGTATAGAAGCCGCTGTCTCCACTATTTCCTGCAGCAGCTACTACAACTACGCCATAGGAGGATACAATGTCATCTGCTGCCGCAGATAGAGGATCATAGTAGAATGGTAGCGCAGAGCCTCCAAGACTCATACTTATAACATCTACTCCCCAGAATGCTGCATCATACATGGCATTTATTATAGCGCTTGTTGGACAACCACTGAATCCGCAGACCTTGCCTATCCATAGCTTTGCAGCAGGTGCTACCCCCTCGAAAACACCATCTACAACATGCCATCCTGGATCAGGGTATGTTTCTACACCAGCTGGTACAGCTGTTTCTAGCGTATCATTTACTAATACAGCGCTATTGCTTACATTTATTAATGCTATATCGTCTAGGAACCAGCCCCTATCAAGTACTATTATTGTTGGGTAGTAGATGAAGGCTACATATAATGTCTCATTTGATCCAACATATATTGTGTAGTTGAAGTGCTCCCATACAGGTGACAGTGGGTCTCCACTCTGGCTTAGATCATCTAGGAGCATCCAGTTTGCTCCATCAAAGCTTATCTCTACATATGCACTGCTATAGGGGTAGCCGTATAGGTAGTTCCAGTAGTTGGTAAATGATGTTAGACTCCAGAAATCTAGTTTAACAGTATCTCCTGCACCTAGTTCTGTAAGATTGAACTCATATACAAGTGTTGTTGGATTAAAGGTTGGATACCAGTAGGCTGAGGGCCTCCATCTACCGCCAACATGCCATACATATAACCCACTGTGTGACACGATTTCTGCCTGTCCACTGCCAGCAATAGTTGCTGCTACGTGGGTTCCATGGCCTATTAGATCTGTTATATTATCGTTCCCATCAACATAGTTCCATCCATAAACTATCTTGCTTGTGCCATTGGGGAAGAAGAAGTCTGGGTGATTAGGGTCAATACCTGTATCTAGTACTGCAACAGTTATTCCCGAACCATTTATTCCTGGGAATGTTATAGGTCCTGCTGAAGGAGCAGTTATTAATGGTTGTAGACCGTGTGGAAGATATTCTATTAAGGGGCTTGGAGATCTAAGTTCTGTTGCACCAATGTATTCCATAGAATCAATATTTGATTGGTAGAGTAATCTATCTGCAACAATAGCCTCTACTCCATCGATCTTCTTAATAGCTTGTATAAAAGGCTTTAGATTCTCTGGTGGGACATCAACTAGAGCATAACTTATCTCATTATATACCTTTAAGAGGTGGCCGCCATGTTCTAGTGCTAGTTTTCTTATCTCTGAAACAGCTCTATATACACTGTATTTTATGAAAAGCCTTATCTTTCCATTATATGCTCTCACATACTTGTCTGTATTAAATACTTCAGGATCTATATAGATCTTCTCCTGTACCTGGCTATAGCTAGGAATACTTTCTCTATCATTATAGAGTAGTTCCTTATACTTCTCTGGTAAGGGGATGTTTTTATCTATTGAAATCCTTGGTTTTACAAAAGGTGTTAATGGATACTTATTTTCATTATTGAAATCTTTTGTAAAGATACTAGATTCCTTATCTACGTCTATTGTATATGATATTAATAT
>JAGGXK010000087.1 GCA_021163115.1 Desulfurococcales archaeon
AGTAGCTTGTATTCTCTGGCGGATATGTAGTGTCGGACCTATAATACGGACTACCATCAATATACGGATACAAATTAACTATGAAGTAAAGTACAGCAACTGCAAGTATCAATGTTTTAATAGTCTTCATAATATCCACTGCCCTGACACCAATGTACCATAATCTCTCCTATAGTAAGGGATAATATTTGTAAAATTAATTAATCTATTGGAGCAACCATGCCTATAAAATAAGAAGGATGATGAACGATTATTCAATAGTTAATGGTGTCTTTATTCTTATGATTGCTTGGAAAATTTAGTGGCATTTGGGAATCCTTATTCGGGTTCTATTATTACTATGATTTTTACTTTTCTTCCATGGAATCTTTTAAGTTTTTCTTGGTATTGTTTTGGCGGGTAGATTACGTAGCGGTTTCCAGCAAATTTTATTATCTTAGCCTCGAAGTTATAGACAACACTCATACTCACACCAATGTAATAATTGTGCACAAAACTTTATAAAATTGTTCACAAATATCTATTACTTAGGAGCTGGAGATGAGGGTCTTAGCGACTGCAAGGGTTAAAGCAGTCGTCCCAATCCCAGCTCTCTTCATAAATTACTTCAATTCCTTAAAGCATACCGTGACCGGACACAGTATGTTATAAACAAGATATGGAGTGATAAGAAACTACCCCCTATGAAGAAGCTACACTATAGATTCTACAGGATACTCAGAAAACAGGGTTTTCGTGCACATCACTGCCACAAGATTGGGAGGAGAGCAAGAGAGGTTGTCAAGGCTGTTAAGAAGAATAATGGAGATAAGCCAGTACTGAGGAAGCTAACAGCAAGGCTAGATCAATGGGACTACAAGCTAGATGTGGAAAACAAGACTTTAAGAATAGCTATTCTCAATAATGAATGGGTAAAACTGAAACTACAGTGGTACAGCTATCTAGACAGATACCTTGATGAGCCATGGAGGCTCAAAGAAGTGCTTATCAGCTACCGTAATAATGAGATATGGACTTACTTTATCTTCGAAAAACATGTAGAACTACAAACACCTAAAACAATCATGGGCATAGATATTAGCTTCTACAATATATCATACACAATAATTGACTTGAAAGGAAAACTAATCACTATTGCTACTATGTCATTTAATGGCTTAAAGAGAGCACTAACACACAGAATCGTTTCTGAGAAGATGCAGAAGAAATACTCTAGGAAATGGAAATATGTTAGGGGAATAAGTGAAGCTATTAGGAAGCATGGAAGGAGAGCGAAAAACATACTCATTGACTCATGTCATTATATCTCGTAGGAGGTTGATAAGGATCGCTAAGGAGTATGATGTATTAATAGTTCTTGAAGATTTAAAGAGGTTCAAGAATAGGGCTAATGGCTTAAGGAAGTTCAATAAGAAGCTCTCTTTATGGGCTTATCATAGAATACAATCGTACATTTACTATAAGGCGTTAATAGAAGGATTACCCGTAGTTTATGTTAATCCTAGAGGAACATCCAAGACATCACCTATTGGTGGTAGGCTAGTGTTCATGAATTATAGGTGGGTTAAGCTACCAAACGGGCACCTCGTTACTAGGGACATTATTGCTTCTTGGAACCTAGCCCTCAGGGGATTAAACCTCCTAACCCGAGATGTGGGGTCACGTGGTTTCATGGAGACCCCGAAAGCCCCCTGACCAGATGCAACCCCAAGAAGGAATGAGGGGAAGCTCGTGCAGGTTCTCGAAGTTCCGAAGATACCCAAAATATAAAGTACAGGCAACCACCAATCTGCGGAATAGTAGATGAAGAGTGGGTTGCATTAAAATACTGATTCTGCATCGATGATCTAGTATTCTTTTTATTTGTTCCTCTTGTCAGATAACTTAGTAACAATAAAGGTAAAGTCTTATCCACTAATTATTTATACTATGGCTTTAGAGGTGTCTCTAGGTCTTGAGAATAACTCTTTCTGACTTACTAGATATCGGTATAGAGAAGGTGGTTAATGTAATAACTAGTTTTATAAGGAACTCGGTTAAACAGGCTGGTGCAAATGGAGTTGTTATAGGGGTGAGTGGAGGAGTTGACTCCTCAACAACACTTGCCCTAGCTGTTAAAGCTTTAGGCAGTAGTAAAGTTCATGCTCTAATAATGCCTGATACTAGAACAGTTCCTTCAGAGGACGTTTTTGATGCTCTAGACGTAATAAAATTGTTTAATGTGAACTATGATAAGATAGTCATTGATGAGATCTATGATGCTTTTACTAAAAAGCTTCCAATATATAGTGAACAAGAAAACATTGTAAACGGTAATTTAAGAGCAAGAATTAGGATGATATTACTATATTATTATGCTAATAAACATAACTATCTTGTCATAGGCTCGGGTGATCGTAGTGAGATCTTAATTGGTTATTACACTAAATACGGTGACGGTGCGGTCGATCTTTTACCTATAGGGTGCTTGTATAAGACACAGGTTAGACACCTAGCTATACACCTAGGTATACCTCCAAAGATAGCGCACAAACCAAGCAGTCCCCGGCTCTGGCCTGGCCAGATGGCTGAAGAGGAACTTGGGCTTAGCTATACAGAGATTGATCTAATATTATACGGTCTTTTTGATAAAGGGCTAAAGCCCGATGAAGTAGCAGAAGATACAGGTATAGAACTTGATAAAGTCTATAAAGTTATAGAGATGCATAAGAAAACAAGACACAAGAGAGCTTTACCTCCAATACCAAGTATACCCGGTGTTAAACAGCCTGTCAAGGAGTTATTTATTGATCAATAATTAATTTTCTTCTCCTTATACTTGTTAACCATTTCACACATTCTTTCAATAGCTTTTTCTGTCAGCCCATGCTCTAGATAACACGCGTTTTCAATAGCCTCTCTTTCAGGTAAACCAAGTATTACTTGGAAGAAGTCTTTTAGGCATAGAAATCTTTCATAGATTTTCTCTGCCATGGCTTTACCCTTTTCTGTTAGAACAATTACTCCTCCATCATATCTTATTAAACCATCTGATTCAAGTTTTCTAGCAAATTCTATGACGCTTGCAGAGCTAACGTTTAAGGCTCTAGATAAATCCTTGACTCGTGCATACCCTTTACTCTTCTGAATAGCATAAATATGCTTTAGGTAATCCTCTCTTCTCCGTCCCTTAGCAGGTAATACATGTCTCACTTTCGTCAAATAAACCGCCTCTAGCTAAACAATATAGTTATCCATAATATATTAGGTTTGCCAAATAAATATAGGTATGTTCATCAGGGCCATATTAACTAGGGTCTAGAGATTTAATTATTAATGCTTTTAAGTTAGAGATCATGATATACTTATAACATTCTTATAACTATTGTATAATAGCTAGTACCCTATCTACGTCCTTTTTAATAGTTAAATACTTAGGCTTTATACTATAAATCCATGCTGAGATGAAGGGTCTAGTAAGAACATTTATTATCATGTCTTTACCATTGCCGATTTTTATTTCAAGTAATTTAGCTTTAATAGTGTGAAGGCCTTCTTGAGTAAATAGAATCCAGAAACCTTCCTTACGGATCTTAAGGTCTATATGATTTACATTAACCACGATACTATCTGGCTTATCTATTTTCTTGCATAAAATAGTTGCAGAGGCATCATCATAGAATGGTATATCTGTACCTATACGTACAAAATTTCCTTCACTCCTAATATCTGGTGGTTCATCAAAATCTATTTTCATTTTAAAGATATTCCCGATTACTGCTTCAGCTTTTTCAAACCCTGTTATATAGCTATGTTCAGCAAAATATTCCCTACCACTAACAACCACACGCCCTTCTTTAATTTCTACAGAAATCCTTATTCCTGTAAGCTTTTTAATAAAGCTGCTAGAACCCATTGCCTTTCACTAACCTCCCAAATACTTTGTTATCACAGTCAGGTACTATGAGCCCACTATAGTAGAGTACATCCTAAATCTATATTTGTAGTATAACCTATTTTCTATGTTACTTTCCACTCCCCTGTTCTCTATATTCAATACTGTTAATTAATAATACTGCCTTACTCAGTCACTCTGATAACATTCTCCACGTTACACGTATTTGCTATTGGCCTGCTTTCTATCATTTATCTTAACATCTACCTATGTAATTAGAGTATAATTAGGAATAGGCTCGATAACTATAATTAATAGTAATGTAAACAACTCTGAATCCGGGATTTCGAAATGAAGATCCTGGTTATAAGCGATGTTCATAGTAGATCATCTATCATAGATAGGCTTGGTAAGAAAATTCATGGAATAGACATAGACTTAGTTTTAATTGCTGGTGACCTAACACACTTCGGCACGTTAAAAGAGTCATTAAACATACTCAATCGTTTTAAGAAATATTTTTCTAAAGTAGTATTTATTCCGGGAAACTGTGATCCCCCTGAGTTACTAGAGTTTAAGGATGATAATGACCTCTATAACATTCACTGCAGGAGTCTAGGGTACAAAGGTTACATTTTCTATGGTATAGGAGGAAGCAATCTCACGCCTTTCTCTACATGGATAGAGTATTCAGAAGAACTTCTTAAAGAAATGATCTTAAAAGCAGGCATGTATCCTGCTAATAAATTAGTTATTGTAACTCATACACCACCATATGGGGTATTAGATAAAATTCTTTATGGAGAACATGTAGGTTCAAAGGCTTTAAGGAATTTCCTGGAAAAGCATCAGCCTCTTCTATGGATTACTGGGCACATTCATGAATCCAGAGGAGTTGCCAAGGTTGGTAGTACAGTCATTGTTAATCCAGGGCCATTAATGAGGAAGTATTATGCCCTCATAGAACTTGATGCGGCAAAGAAACCTAGTGTTACATTATGTAGGCTATAATAAACCCGTTTTCCTTACAAAATCGAGTAGGGTGTCCTCTATATAGGTTGGCTTATACTTTGCCCCAGCGACATCTTTCCTAGATACAACACCTGTAAGAACAAGTAGTGTGTCTACACCTGCTTTTACACCTAGGGCGATATCTGTATCAAGCCTATCCCCTACTACAAGTATTTCCTCTTTCTTAATACCTGGATGCTTTTCTCCTATAAGCTCTATTATCCATGAATTGGGCTTGCCCGCTATAAAGTCTGGTTTATGCCCACTTGCAACAGATACTGCTGCAACTAAAGAACCTGCACCAGGACTTACATCACCTTCTATAGGAAAAGTAGAGTCCGTATTAGTGGCAATAAATACTGCACCATCCCTTATATAATGTGATGCCTTAGCTAGTTTATTGTATGTAAAGAACCTATCCATGCCTACAACTACATAATCTACTCTCCTAGCATCAACTCTTACTTCAATACCAGCTTTCACAAGCTCTTCGGTAAGCCCTGGTTCACCAACAACAAATGCTGTTCCCCCACCTCTACTAATAATATATTGTGCAGCTATGTAGCCACTATTCAAAACATCATTTATTTCAACTCTTAAACCACAAGATCTTATTCTCTCAACATACTCGCTCCTAGATCTTGTTGAATTATTTGTCAAATAAACAATCTTAACCTTGTCTTCAAGAAGCCTTATTGCTTTAACATTATCTTCTAAGATCTCCTTACCCCTCCATACAACACCATCAAGATCCAGCAGTAGGAGCTTATACTTCAACCCAAGAACACCTCTAGTTTATCAACTATTTTTCTAAACAACTCATTAAGATCGGGGGCAAACACGAATATACCTTGAGGACTTTCTATTGCATGTATACAATCCCATAGTATAAGGTTCTTGAGGTGAACTATTTTTGCATAGTAAGCTTTCTCATCTTTTCGAGTACATACTATCAGGTCTTTACCAGCTTTTCCTATAATAGTAATTGCAGTAAAAAGACCCTGTTTCTCTATATAAGCCTTTACATTAAACCTGTTACTGATATAGTTTCTTAGTTTTTCTATAAAGTCTGCCATAATCTAGAGCCTCCATCCCCATTTTAGCTTGGCCCGACAAGTAGGTAACATAAACCTGTTAATAATGGTGCTGCTAAAAGGTACGATAACTCGATTATAATTGTCTTTTTAAATACCTTTTCCAGTATACCTGCTAGTTTCCAAGCACCTGAAGCCATTAGGTCTAGTTTTACTGAAAAAGATGTATACTTAAGCTTTCTTGGTGAGAGATCCTTAAGAGCCCCATCAACCAGTTTTTCTATAATACTATATAATCTTGGATTATCTTTTACTGGTATATAAGCAGCACCTGCAATAATACCTGTTTCAGTATGTTCATCATTAGTTAGAACTTCAACATAATCTATGTTCTTTTGCTTAACTATAGATATGATTTTATCTCTAACACCAGGCTCCATGTTGTTGCCTGGTATGTATACTAGCGCGACTTTAACCCCTTTAATATCGAGAATGACAACCCTTATAGGGCCTAAAACTCCTGGTAGAGAACCTGTAACATCTATGGATGATTTTCCTATCTTATATATTGTTGTATAGCCTAGGTTCTCCTTGACAAGCTTATCTATTACTAAGTCTATTGCTTCTAGAACCTCGTTAATATCTATATCCTCTTCCATCTCCCTATTATGGCAATCAATAAGGAGTACGGGATTCTGGTTTCTTGTTAAGCTCTTTGAAAAAGCATACTCCTGTACACTATAGGGTAGATCATCTATTCCCTTCCTAGGTCTTGAGAGAAAGACTAGAGTTACCTGGGTAAAAGGCACCACTAGTATGTCCCAATCCCTATATTTAACTCTAAAAGGTATACCTGGGTAAACATCGGTTCCCCTATTCTTTTTTATAGAATCAACAATCATTTTTGCATAGTATTCTGCAACCTTATATGATGCAATGTTTCTATCGTGGCTCCCCATTCCATGGAACACTATTGTTTCATAGTTGTTTCTTAGGAGTTCTTCAATTATTCTAGGAAAGCTGCTACTACCAACGTTGTCGAAGGGCCCAAAGTGTATATCTGGGTAAATAAAAGCTATGTCGTTACAATACATTATATGTGGAGAAACATTAGTGATAGTTGATAAATCAAGGAATACACGCTCTATGTCACGGCGTTTATCAAGCCAGTTTAGTAGGAACAAGCCCCCTAGTTCAACAATATTATGGGCGTTCACTTTATATCTTCGTAAAAACATGTATATTGCCATCCCATAGGAGATTATAGATAATATTGAAGCTAAGCTATATATTGGGGGCAATCCTAGTATTATTGCATGTATGAATAAGAGCGTGCCGTACATTGATATACTTATAATTGTTGTTTTTCTAATATCATGTATTCCAAATAATAGACTTATTATTATAGATGAACCTGATATAGAGGCTAGTGAGAAAGCATAGATTTTTGAAAGCATAATTGATGAAACCAGGTATACTATAGTAACATAGGTATTGTATATAAGAAGTGTCCCTAGTATACGCTTTATTTTCTTCAACGGACTTTTAAGAGCCTGGGCTATAATGAAGAGAAAAAATCCGAGTATAGTTATATAGATTAAGTATATTGAAAAGAGGAATAAATCAAGGCCTAGTGAAATAAGTATTAGGGATAGTATTGCTATGTTAGCTAATCCAAGTAACAGAGGATGTGGGAGAGCAAACAATATCTTATAGTACTCCTTAATCTTATACTCCAAGGCATTATCATCCTATCGCTACATTGATATTTGTATATAAGATATTGGGTACAGGATTTTATACTAGCTATTTCTCTTTTTCTAAGAGCTTCTTTATTTCTTCTACAGATTCTTTATTAGCACCTTTCTCTTTTACAATTATTACTTTCTCACGAATCTTCTCTTTTTTCTTCTTACCACGATGGCGATAGTAGATTGATAAGAAGAATACTATAAAGCCTAAGGCTATACCTGCTTGTCTCCCAATAAGTGTTGGGTATGCCATGCTTATCCCGTAGAACACCATAACTCCTCCTAATACCGACATTGCAAATTCAATAATTTTCTCCGCGAGTATATAGGTAAGGCCCATTGCAAGAAGCACTGTTATGACTAGGGCCGCGGTGTTTTCCTGAAGCCCAAGTACTACTGCTAATATCATCCCCAGAGTTATGCCTACAGCTATTGATACAGCTATTTTTATTAGAAACCAGCCAATAACGGCTCCTACTATAAACCCTATAATAGCAAGCACTATTGCTGGAACCAGACCTATTCCAAGCACTCCTGCAAGATAATATATACCATATGATAGCAGACCTCCGCCGATAATCATTATTGCTATTTTAAGCAATGTCCTCCCAATAAAAGCAATAATTATGCCTCCTACAACGAAGACTACTGGAAGATATATTGATTCTTGAAGAGAAGCTATGTCTACATCAACCAATATATACACCTATAGAAATACTCAAGCCCTAGACTAAATAAACTAAATGGTTGTTAATTAGAGGAGCTATATTTAAGCAGTGTATATTATGATATGTTATGGAATGACTATAGCGGGAATTGTGATGGCCAAAATAATAGAGCCTGCAACTAAGGCAAATATATATAGTGAAAGCTTCTTAGATAGCTTAACCATAAGCCATATACCAACAAAACCCGATAGAAATGCTGTTCCAACACTATAGAATCCCCATGGAAATACTATAGAACTTTGCTCAAATATGCCTGTATATACACTAGCTGCTAATAGTACGGGGATCGATGCAAGGAAGCTTATATACACAGCCTGTTTAGCTCCAAAGCCTAGAAGTATTAGAGTAGCAATTGTTATACCACTACGTGAAACACCTGGTAAAACACTTGCACCCTGCACTATACCTAGTATAATGTAGTCTTTAATACCCATATACTCAAGTGATTTCCTTAAATACGCTTCTTGGCTACTTTTTAAAACTATGCCAATGACTATAAGAGAAACCCCTATACCTATGGAGACTATATCAAAGGATATACCTATGACGAGCCCACGATAGATAAGATATATTGGATAACCAATGATAAGGCTTATTGGAGTAGTATATAACCATAGCTTTAAGACAGGGTTCAGGGAAAGACTAAGCATGCTCTTAATTACACCAAATACTTCTCTCTTATAGAATACTATAGCAGATAATAATGTCCCTAAGTGTATAAACAAAGACATGCTGTATGCTGTCTCTATATCAATACCTAAAATCCTTACAATAAACAATAGTGTCTGCCCGCTACTGCTAACCGGAAACCATTCAAGCAAACCCTGTATAATACCAACAAGGATGGCATCCTCGATATTCATTCAGATACACCATACAGTGTTTCTACAGATCCATAATAGCGGGTGTATTAATAAAGATATGTTAGTTATTAAGAAGATTTAGAGCAGAAACAATGGGCCCGGCGGGATTTGAACCCGCGACCTCCCGGTTATCAGCCGGGCGCTCCACCAGGCTGAGCTACGGGCCCTTTCTAGTTGGTTATGGTAGTAGAATAGATTAATAAATTTAACACTACTTTCTGGGATTCACTATTATCATTTATCTACATTGTTGTTTTATCCTTTTCATACCCTCTAGCCTAGTTTTGATGATTATGCCTGGTTTATCTATTTTATCTATATATGGCTGTAAATCATATTCTAGGTCGAGTTCTGTGTATATGCATGCCTTGTTTAGCTTATCTCTAGCCTCCTCTATAGAGCTTGTTTTATCAACAATTCTTGCAAGGGGGGATATATCATAGGCTTTATGTAGATCTAAGAAGAATGTTATAGACTGAACAGGTGTTACTAACACTTCTCTCGTACCTGCTCTTATAGGGTAATAGCCATAATAGCCTCTAAAAGCTAGGAGAGGTATAAGACTAGCCTCACTATGGGCTATGCTTAAGATCTTCTCTAAGAATACTGCATCACGATGAGTTAGTCCTCGAGCCCCTAGGCATCCTCCTAGTTTACAAAGCAGGGCTATTCTCTCCAAGATCCTGTTAGGTGGGAGCTCGCCATCACCACCTATACTGTGTACGGCTAACATGGAGTTTTTAAAATAATTAAATGCTGCAAGTCCCAGGGAATCAGCTAGAGGACTCCATAGCTCTTCTTCCCAGCCTTCTGCAAGTACATCTCCCCCAACATCTATAGCTATAAAGAAGTCTATGCCAAGGTAATCCATTAGCTCTTGTAACCCCTTTACATAACCTTTTACACCATATTTTATATCAACAATGTATACTGGCTTTCCAGTAGCTTTAGATACAAGATATACCTGAGGAGTGATCCGTCTTCCTCCACGAAGAACATGAACTTCATCCATAATAACACCACTATAATCTCCTATAATATCAATACCTACAAGCTCCTTTAAACCAACAGGCCCGGGAACAGGGTCTACAAGAAACCTTTCCCAAACAATAGAACCTATAAATGATTTAAACCCATACCTCTCTAAAGCACTGGCAAGAACTGCTGCCGATACTATATCGCCTCCGCCGCCTATTCCAAATACCATTATGTTTCCAGAACCTTCTTTAACAAGATCAACTATGGTATCCACAGCTTTCACCAAAACCTAGGTTTTTCTCCATAGTTAAGACATTCATAGGTAAACTCTAGTAACAGTAACTACTAAACCATTATTAAGCATTTAACCTTATACTAGTCTTTAGAAGTAGCCGATAGGAGCCGCTGGGAAATGGATACGACGGGCGGACTGATTAGATGATGTCCCATTGTAGCAACGATCCCACGGCTCCCGGATATTCCCGATGACGAGCAGCGGATAACCTGAACCAGCACCCTACCAGATCATGTGATGAGTTATTTTTCTGAGGGAACCATTTAAGCCAATGGTTAATAAAGGCCTAGTATATCTATTCTAATAGCGTGGGCCGGTAGCTCAGCCTGGAAGAGCGCCGCCCTCGCATACCTAGATCGGGATCGGCGGAGGTCCCGGGTTCAAATCCCGGCCGGTCCACTTCATTATTTTATTCTTAAATAGTATCGGGTAACCCACTCTTTATTAAAAATTTACACCATTATATCGGGTATATGTTATGGGTAGTAAAGAGACTGTTACAATAACAGTTAATCTGCATCTCCTAGGAAGGAGACTAGGGGAGTCAGGCAAAGTGTTTATCAGAGTACATGAGATCGCATACCTCCTTGGTGTCTCCCCGAGAACAGCAGGTAAGATTCTTTCAGCTTTAAGTAAACTAGGTTATGTAGAGAAGTGGAGTGATGGAATATATAGAATTATACATTATAATGATAGATTTGTTATTAGATAACATGGTCGGAAAAGAGGCTAGGGGTTTTAGGAAGAACTTTTCTTACCAGCAATATTTATTATTAAATTTATAGTCTTTAGTACCTTGGTTGTCTCTATAAACCCCATAATCCCAATCCTAATTAGTTTATTATTTAACTCCCCGAGGCCAGCTGATACTTGGATACCATATGTTTTTCTAAGAATATCTACAATCCTAGTTGACTTCTCCACTTTAAACACAGCCACACTCCTAGATCTCCATTTAGGGTTGTTGACAAAGGGTTCTAACCCTTTCTCCACAGCATATCTATAGATTTCCTCAGCTCGCTTTTTATGTAGTTCAAAGTATTCTTGGATACCATAATTGTTGATTTTTTCTAGGCTTTTGTAAAATGCATATACTACATTTACAGGGGGTGTTGTAGGAACCCATCCATATTCCCTTTTACAACGGATGTATTCAAGTAGATCCATGTAATACGGTATCCTATCGATCTTGCTCCTAAATTCTTCAAACGCATCAATAATTCTATTGCTTAAAGTAACTATGCTTAACCCTGCAGGAGCAGCTAGAGCCTTCTGGGAACCAGTTACTATAGCATCAATCTCCCACTTACTGAAATATATCTCTTCAGCACCAACACTTGAAACGCCATCAATTACCAAGTATCCTCCATGATGCCTTACCCTCCTCCCAATCTCCTCCAAATACCTTATTGTAGTACCTGTACTTGTCTCATTATGTACTAGTGCTACGATATCGTATTCACCATTCTCTATCCTAGCCAATATATCATTTTTATCAGGAACTGTTCCCAATGGATACTTTGCCACGTCAATGTTTCTTGTATATCTCGATAAAAGATCTGCTAGTCTTTGCCCAAAGAATCCAGTATCAATAACTAGTGCCTTAGTATCTTTAGATACTATATTGGCAAAAACCGAGTCTATACCTAAGGTACCGGAGCCGGGCATAATTATTGTTTCTCCATCATGCTCTAAACCAACGATCTTATTATATAATTTGTCAATATTATGATATAATTCAGTAAACTCGGGACTTCTATGACTTATTGTTTTGAGAAGAAGGGTCCTTTTAACATCTACAGGAGGCTCTATAGGGCCTGGAGTCAGATTTAAGTCTATTCTCGAGACAATATTTTCAACACGCATACAGTGCACCAAATACTTATTTTGTATATGTCTTATCTTTGCAGGAACTAGAATTAATTTATTATAAGATAGTAGATATATAAGCACACTATATTTTATATAAAGCATCAAGAGAATATATTAGCTGATTCTTGAATAGATATAATCGCTTGATACAACAACGGGTCTCCCATACGTTGAGTTAAATAATTTTCTTAGAATATGACATTTAGGCTTAAACGCGAATATTATTGGAGGAATATTTCTCTTTATAACTATATTAATGTAGTCAATAAATGATTCTAGATCAATAAGCCATTTTACTATAGCTAGGTCATAGTAAGCTAGAGTTTCGAAAAACTCTTTCTGTGTAGGATGGAATAATGGATAATTATTTTTAATAACCAAAATCTCTATTTTTGATAAATCCATATAACTAATTAATTTATGGTATGATACTAGAAGCCCTAGGGGCTTAAGTCGAACAACAATTTTTACTTTAACTCTATTCCTCATCAATTCTTCAATAAATAATCTGTCAGCCCACAAACCTGTTTCATTACCAAGAACGTATAGAATCTGAGAACCTGGACTCACATCGTCTACAAGAAAAGCTGCTTCGCAACCAGGGGGTACAGGATTATGAAGGAGTCTAGAGAACCTATTTGGATCCCATTGGAGTTCATTAACATATACATTTGGATCCTCGGTAGCTGCTACTAGATATAGTATTCTAGATAAAACACTCTTACCAACCTGTTTCCTAAGATGATCTACTGTATTGGATACTCTACTATACATTATTCTACCGTATTTTTCTCCAAGAAGTCTTACCTCTAAGTAAGGATCTTTACCATCCAGTAATACTTTTACTAAACGATATACATCAGTATATGTTAATGATACAGGTTTATCCAGGTATTCATTAGCCAAGTATTTTAGATAAATTTTTAATGAATCCTTATCAGCATTATTTTCTACAAGCAATCTTAGTCCTTCATCTATAACACATTGATAGCAAAAAATGTTTCTAAAACTTACCAATGTATCACCTTAAGATATTAGTTTATTTAATAGCTTTTCTAAGGCATTTGACTCTATAATATAGTTTATTCCTTTTTCAACAGCTATATCCCCCTTTATAAATACTAGATCAGGAGAGTAGCCTTTAAGAATGATATCTGGAGGATATTTCTTATTAAATGGTGCCTTAGGTAACTTAGATGCATCATAAACTAGTAGATCAGCTCTTTCACCTTTCTCAATAAACCCTTTACCTATATTAAACAATTCATAAGGTTTAGTAAGAAGACTTACAGTCTTCTCTAATGAACCAAGTTTTTTAGAAACAAATAAAATGATTGAGCCCATGTTGAGAGTCTCGCTAAGATATAGTATTTTACATTCTGGGCTCACAGAGTCAAGGCTACATATTTCTTCTTCTTTAATAACATTACGAGCATAATCTTTCCCTTCATGTACTGATATTAAGAAGAAGTTCTTGTAACTAAGTAGATTATTGATATAGTTCTCTATGGCTGGTGTAACTATAATACCTAGATCTATTGCAAGAGACTTAGCAATATTAATAACTACATCAATGTATTTTTCTTCATATATTATTGGGAACACCACTCCATTAAGCAACAATTCATATAAACACGCCTTTATACCAGTCTCTAGCCCCTCCTTTGAAAGAGTTGAGGGATCTTTTATTCCAGCCTTTTTAATAAAGTAAAGAGATGGTGTAACTGCTACACTAAAACCATGGAGAGCAAGAGCTTTTGATCCAAAATCATATATTAGATCACTAAGATCGTATTCAATGGGAGGTTCACTACCCAGATCTTTTATGATAGAATTTTCAATGAATATAAAACCATCTTTAACACCATAACCAGTGAAGTAATAGATATTATTTAGTAGTATTCTTGTCATAATATACACCATGAATACCCTCTATGTACTATCCTTAATTAGGAATATTTAGAAATACTGATTAAGTGAAATAAAATTGCGGTCAGAATGCATTAAGATATTCATAAACGTGAAGCCCCTACAAAAGATCATAGACCATGGAATAGTATCAGGTATTGTATGTCCCTGTAATCCTAGATCAAAGTTTAAACCGATAATAGTTATATATGCTGACGAGTATCCTCTTGGAGAAATGCTTGAGCTAGGTATAATACTTGATGAATATAATGAACTTACCAACCACTCCTTTGTAACAATAGAGGCTGATCAGTTTCAGGCTAGAGTTATTGAGCCAAAGAAGGTAATTGCTAGGATAAATGATATAATAAAAGCGAGAAAATCATATATAAGCCCTACAGGTATAATCGATCTCTTTAAGCCGACAAATTTTGTAGATAAGATCCCTATAGAAGAAGCTTTAAATTACATAATAAGGCTTCATTCTCACCCCAATATCTATATCCAGGGGTTAATCAATTATCTTAGAAGAAGGAGAGAACAGGGATTACATTCTCTTTCCTCAATAAAAATTGAAGTAGAACTCCTTGGATAGAACCATAACAATAAAGTTATTTCCCTAAACCAAGGAATTAATAATTCTGGGTGCATATTCTTATGTATGGTTGGACGGGGAAACTACTTAGAATAGACCTAACTAGGAAAAAGGCTGTTATACAGGACATAGAACCAGCTATACTAAAAGACTTTATTGGTGGAAGAGGTCTTGCAATAAAGATTCTCTGGGATGAATTACCAGTAGGAGTTGACCCGTTTTCCCCGCATAATAAGCTAGTTATAGCTGCTGGTCCCTTAAGCGGCTTGCCCGCACCCTCTTCAGGAAAACTTGTTGTAGCTTCTAAAAGCCCACTTACAAATGGTTATGGAGATGGAAATATTGGTACATGGGCTTCGGTAGCTATAAGGAAGGCTGGCTATGATGCAATAGTAATTGAGGGAAGGAGCAACAAACCTGTCTATCTCTATATAGAGAATGATAAAGTCGAGTTTAACGATGCCAAGGATCTATGGGGTCTTGATACATTTAAAACAGAAGATGAGCTAATAAAAACTCATGGAAAAGATGTAGGTACACTACTCATAGGCCCTGCTGGAGAAAACCTTGTTAGATATGCAACAATAATCTCCATGAAAGGTAGGAGCGGGGGAAGACCTGGTATAGGAGCAGTTATGGGTAGTAAAAAGCTTAAAGCAATAGTTGTTAGAGGAACCGGGGAGGCTAAATTAGCTGATCCTAAAGCGTTTAGAGAAGCTTCTACAAAAGCATACAAGGAAATACTTGAGGCAGAGAACTATGATTTCTGGATAAGACAGGGGACCATGGCTACTATTGAATGGGCTCAAGCTAATTCTGTACTGCCTACAGCAAACTTTAGGGAAGGAGTCTATGACAACTACATGGCCATAAGTGGGACAACTATGGAAAAAATGAAGGTTGAGAGAAGAGGGTGCCCGTACTGTAACATGCAATGCGGTAACGTAATCCTTGATTCAGAAAACGAGAAGAGCGAGCTTGACTATGAGAACGTGGCAATGCTTGGAAGTAACATATTAATTGGTGACTTAAAGAAGGTTGCAGTATTGAATAAGATAGCTGACAAACTTGGTGTAGACACTATATCGATGGGGAGTGTAATAGGTTTCTTGATGGAAGCTAGTGAGAAGAAGCTTATCAAGGAGAAGATAGAGTGGGGAGACTTTGAGGCAGCAAAAGAACTGATCATAGATACAGCTTATAGGCGTGGCTTAGGGGCGTTGGCGGCAGAGGGTACAATGAGGATGAGCTGGTATCTTGGAGGAGGATCAAGTGACTGGGCTATGAATATAAAAGGCCTTGAGGTATCTGCCTACGACTGTCATGCAGCACCAGGAATGGCTTTAGCCTACGGTACATCCCCCATAGGAGCTCATCACAAAGATGCATGGCTTATAGGTCTAGAAGTAAAGATGGATCGATCAGCCTACAATGAGAAGAAAGTTAGGAAGCTTATTGAATGGCAACGCATAAGAGGAGGGATCTTTGAAACGCTGACAATGTGTAGGCTTCCATGGATAGAGGTTGGACTAAATCTTGAACATTATCCACGAATGCTATCCGCGGCCATAGGTCTAGATGTTACACTAGACTACTTATTCACTATAGCTGATAGGGTATATGCATTAATTAGAGCCTTCTGGATCAGAGAGAACAGTGAATGGAGTAAGGTAATGGATTATCCACCGATGAGATGGTTTAAAGAACCATTAACTAAAGGACCATTTAAAGGATGGAAACTCGATCTAGAAAAGTATGAGAAAATGCTTGAGCTATACTATAAATTACGCGGATGGAACACCAATGGAGTGCCAACAAAAGAGACTTTAAAGAAGCTTAACCTAGACTACACGATACCTGTCTTATCAAAATATGTAACCCTCTAACTAGATACCAAATAAATATTTTTAATTTCAATATATAACCAAATTCTTAACATAAACCAATTAAGATTCAGGATGATTATTTTGAGAAAAATCGTTAAGCTAGTGGGGCGGGTTGTTCCAGGTATAGGAGAGGGCAGATACTATGTAAACTTGTATCGAGACAATATAAGACAGATTCTCAAAATAGATCCCTATCCGGGTACATTAAATATCGATGTAGGTGTTGATGTATCAAAGATCCTTGCAGATCTTTCAGCTATTCTGATACCACCACCATCTAAAGAATTCGCTATGGTGCTTGCGTACCCTGCCAGAGTTAATAATGTATATGGATACATACTAAAACCATGTATTAGTATACATGGATGGAATATTCTAGAGTTTATAACAGAAATAAATATGCGTGAGAAATATGGATTAAAAGATGGCGATCATGTCATTGTTTACATATGGGGTGCAAAGAAGTAACTATACTATCTTGCATAATCAGAGTAGTTAATCCACTTTATTAATCCTATATGGACACATCTTGCTAAATATACAGTACCTACATTCCCAATCCCATCGAGGATGCATATTATCATTAATCAGGTTCTTCATCATATCCTCTAATATTAGATCTTGCCTCTCAATATCATATTCTGCGATCCTGTCTGGTGTTATGTAAAGAAGAATGCCTTTGGAAGCATTAACCATGTTTAGGTAGATCTGCAACTGAATGAGATGATGTTCCCTTGGAATCCCCTGACTTGATCGTGAAGTTTTTATCTCAACAACCACTCCAGTTGAACGATTATAGGCATCTATTCTACCCTTTAAAGTATAAGTGCCCTCGTTTAGTGTAAATTGTTTTGACACCTCATATTCTATCTCAAATCCCTCTTTTTCTAAAATACTTTCTAAACCTGCGTGCACCATTTCACCAAGAATAGCTACAGGCTCAAATCTAAACAATAGCTCGGGATACTGCGTCCTAAGATAATATTTATGAGTACACGACGCAAGATCGGTAACATATATTATATGTGGATCTCTTAATTCATCTAATCTCTTAACATAATCTTCGTAAGACCTCTTATAGATGAACTGAATAACACTAGTTAAATTACCCATAACGCCTAGAACCCCCCTGTTTTAGATAATCTATGTTGTAATTATATTATTAACGATGATGCTTTTTATTGTTTTAAGTGAAATATCATAGATAAATTGATTACTTAGTCATCTTCTCTAAAATCATTTCTAAATAAGTTCTATCTTCAATGATATACCTTATATCCATTTTTGATAATATTGTCTTTATTTCATTACTGCTACATTCGATCTCCATAAATAAGCCTAATTCTTTAACTTCATCAATTGATACAAGACACTTCTGAATTCTATAATAACTTCGTTTTTTAGTAATAGTAGCCACTTTTTTGAAACCAAGTTTGCTTAGTAACCTATCTACTTTCCCGGGATCTTCTATACTTAATTCTATTTCCTCCCTCTTCTTAACACCTTCTTTGCTAAGCCTTGGACCCTTATATGTTAGTATGTATTTAGAGAAACTTTTCCCTTGAACAACCCTTATTCGTAAGGCTTCATCGGTTAAAGCAAAATCCCTGCATGGATGTTGATAATAATAGTCCACTTCAATAACATCATATAATTTCTTTGCATGAAGCTTATTCAGGAACTTTACAAGTCCCTCCTTATTAGCAAAAGGCTTTATTTTAATCTCTTCCTCTATAATTACCATGTTCAAGGCCTCATTGAAGTAGCTAAATAATCATTATTATTAAATACACCCTATTATGCTATACCCATATACCTTTAATTAATGAAAGAGTTTGCTCTAGGTATTTTCTAGCCTGATCTATAACTTGCTTAAAGCTTTTTGTTTTCTGTACTCTAATAGGGTTGTCTATTCCAAGTAGACCAGCTATAAAGCTAACTAATCCCATTTCCATTCCATTGGCATATCCTCCTTCTAATGTTATGTAGCAGGGTTTTCCAAGATCTTTTAAGAACTTTCCCATGTTATAGTATGTATGACTTGTCAATAAAAGCTCGGTCATCCCATCAAATTGATATCCATCAAATCCTGCAGATACAAGAACTATTTCTGGGTTATAGTTCTTTATAATCTCAGTTACTCTGCTAAATACCATAGCGAATACATCGTCACCAGCCATTGATGGAAGGATAAAATTTATTGAATACCCCTTACCCCTACCCTCTCCTATTTGTTCAGGATATCCTGTAAAGGGATAAAGCGTAGATGGATCTTGGTGTATGTCTATATCCAATACTCGATCGTCTCTATAAAATATCTCTTGAGTACCATTGCCATGGTGGGCATCAAAATCTAGTATAACTATTGATTCAACTCCATAATCAAGTAAGGATTTAGCTGCTCCACCAATATTATTGAATATACAAAAGCCTTGAGTAGAAGCCCCCATAGCTTTGCCTTCTCTACCACTATGATGCCCCGGAGGTCTTACTAGGCCAAAGAATATTTTCTTTTCCTTAACAGCCTTTATAGAATAATGTATAGCTGTTCCGTAAGCATACAAGGCTGCATCAAGTGTATCATTAGTAACATACGTATCTGGATCTATTTCAGCTGGTGCTTTTGCAACAAGCTCTTCCACATAGTCTATATACCCTTTTACATGAACACATTCTAAATCCTTCCTAGAAGCCTTATATGGGGCATACCACTCCACTTTACTCTTTATACCATACCTAACAATTGATTTTAAAGCTCTTCTAAGACGCCCAGGGTTCTCTGGATGATACCTTGCTGGCTTATGTTTTTCTACAAATATATTGCCATACACTAAGCCTACTGTATCAACCACTCTCCACTCCCTCCCACTTCATCATATTCATTTACGGTATAGTTTAGTAGAGGTATAGTGTCTTCCAGAACAATAGGTCTGTATATAATTGTTAAAGTATTTTAGAGTATTATTTCATTTTCTATTAAGGAGTATATTATGTACAATATTATAGTTCGTTCCAAGAGAGACGCTGATGCTGTAAGATCTATGATAAAGTTATTTTATAGTAGGTGGGGTATCAAGGTATATACACTTCATGGCGCTAGGAAAGCTGATGACATTTTAAAGGAACTCAACAATATAGTCAAGCCCGATGGATACTACATTGTTTTACTAGGTAGGGAGGAAGAAGATCAAGTTCAAAAGGTTGAAGAAAAACTTCCTCCAAATACAGTAGTTCATATAGTTCCTCGAGCACGTGTTAGGAATACTAGGATGGAGCATCTCTTCTATGAATTTGAGAGGGCTAGAGCTAGACAAAGAACAAGAATTAAGTATGTACCAGATAGACACGTCTACATATATGGATCTAGAGCTTTGGGCATAGAGCTGGAGGAGAACGAACCACAACCCTACACAGATTTCTTTCTATTACGCATTAATGAGTATATGAAACAGTCTATTAAAGTAGAACCTGGATTATACCTGGTAAAACGTGGCCTTGGAGGAGAACATGTATTATACCATGGATCTCATAAAGCAGGAATAATAAGGTTTTATGATGATCAATTAAGAATGGATACAGAGATCTTTCTCCAACCAAAACCTGTTAATCTAAAAGACATTGTTCAAGCCAACAAAGACTATATTGAGCTGGAAGAGAAGATTGTTCTTAGCATTTTATCCAAATACAAGGACTTCTACGATAAAGTAATCATACCATGGAGCGGGGGGAAAGATAGTACCACCGCAGCTTATTTAGCAAGAAAAGTGTTTGGGAAAAAAGTGTATGCAATATATGTGGACACTGGAATTGATTTTGATGAAACAAGAACGTTTGTCGAAAAAACAAAGACCGCTCTAGGTGTTAACTTGATTATAAAGAGTATTGATCTGAAGAAGTTTATACCTACGAAGGGGCTCCCATCTATCTCAAATAGATGGTGTACAAGATTAAAAATTAAGGCTCTAGAAGATATATATAAAGAGCTATGTTCAAGAAACGAATGTTTGATCATTGTAGGTGACCGGGATGTAGAGTCTGAAGCAAGGAGTAGGAGACCTTTTGAGAGAATGCTTGCTAACTCAGTAAATCTACCTCAAATAGCTCCACTTAAACAATGGAGTACACTTACCCTACAGATCTATATGGCATATAGAAACATCCCGGTTAACCCTCTATATAGCTATGGCTTTTATAGACTTGGATGCTATATCTGCCCAGCCCTTAGATCTTGGGAGATAGAACTGATTAATAAAATGCCTCGTTTGAAATATATAAGAGAGAAGAAATTATATAGAGAATTCCTAAAGACTATGTTCTCTCCATAACAGTTACTGCAAAACCTTGTGTTTTATGTAAATGCGGGTAAAGTCTTTGAATACGTTCATCAATAAAGCTTTTAAACCCTATGAATGGTTTATGTCTAATTACTTCAATATAGCCTTCTTTTTCAAACATTTTTACAAGATCCTCGTTTTCTTCAACAGTTACCGTGCACGTGGAATAGATTATTCTTGTACCTCTTCGTACGTTCTTTATAACATTATATAGTAACTGGTACTGCAGCCTACGAACAGTATTTAGATACCTCCTTGATAAATGAAGCTTTAACTCTGGCTGTATTGAGAGTCTTCCTAGACCAGTGCAAGGTGGGTCAATAAGAACTATATCAGGACAATTAAAGATCTTTTTTGTTGAATCAGTATTTATCAAGAAGATCCTGTTTGCTAAACCTAGCCTCTTTGCATGGATATGTGCATCCAAAAGTCTTTTGAAATCTATGTCTTGTGCAATAACTCGGAGAGCTCCAAGTTGCACCATATGTGTAATCTTCAATCCTGCACCAGCAGTTGTATCGAGAACAATTTTATTGGAAGGATATGCTACATGGCCGATCAATATACTTGATTTGTCTTGAATAGTATAGTAGCCTTTATGATAATATATCGTTTTAGCTAACAAACTTCTCCTTTTATCTATAACCTCTATACAGTCAAAGAAATGAGAATCTTCTCTAACCTTATAACCCATTCTCTTCAATAATTTAACAAGTTCTATCCTACTTATCTTATGAGTTGAAACCCTTATCCATAGATTAGGATCATGAAGAAGGGTTTCAAGGAATTTTTCTAGATAAGGTATTCGTGCATTCTTAAATAACAATATCATCCAGTATGGGATGCTGTAAGCTATGTCGATGCGGTTAAGTTTAATAAGTTTCCTTCTAACACCTTCAACATCAATGTTTTTTAATGTGTTTATAAACTGGTTCTTTAACTTAAGTATATTAGCAATTTTTGAAACTCTGGATTTCTTTAACTTATTAATTTGATGTGTTACTTCATAAACAAGGATTCTTAGTAGCCATCTCTTTATATCCCGATATATCCTTGGATCCAGACCAGCTATCTCAGCTATATAGTCAAGTAGTATATAGTTCCTTAGTACATTTAGAGTCAATACTCTTACAACAGGTTTGAGATATTCAATATCCTTGTGTCTCCTAAAATACTCTAGAGCAACCGATCTTAAGCTTGTCCTACGCTTCTCAACAAGATCTAGTATTATAGCTGCAGCTACTTCAGGATACAAGGCAGCTATCCTTTAAAAGTATTTACTAGGAATAAACTATAATTCTTGTCTACGAGTTATCACCATTGCATTTTTAAATACTGTTATAGAGAAACCTTTTTTGGTGAAGCAGTAGGTGTCATCTCTGCTAAGGGTAAGGCCGACAAAGATTGAGTTAATTAAGCTTAGGCGGAGACTGGTTCTAGCAAGGAAGGTTCATAGAATTCTTAGAGAGAGACTAACTATTCTTGTAAACGAGTTCTTAATAAGGGTTAGAGAGGCTTATGCTTTAAGAATCGATGCTAGCAAGGACCTGGATAGAGTATACAGGCAGGCTGTATACATGTATGGATTCTATGGTGATATGCTACAAGAGCATCTAAGACGTACTATAAAGAAGGATGCAAAAGTAATCACTGGTGTAGAGAACATTATGGGTGTAAAGACTCCGGCACTACACTTAATTGAGCCAGAGTATACAGTTAATCCTCTCCTTCCAGATGTAACCGAGTTCAGAGAAACAGCAATTAGGGCTGTTAAAAAAATCCTTGAACTAGGACAGGCAGAGAGAGCTGTAATTTCTCTAGGAAAAGAAATTAAGAAAACCCGAAGAAAAGTAAATGCACTTGAATATATATTGATACCAAAGATTCTTGCCACAATAAAGTATCTAAGAATGAAGTTTGAAGAGAGAGAAAGAGAGGAGAAGGCACGGCTTAAGAGAGTTAAGTCTATTCTAGAGAGGAGGAGAGCGCTATGAGTGACTTAGACTATATAGATAGAGCTCTAAGGGACGAATTAAGGATTATAAACAGGCACCTGCCATATACCAGGCCTACTCTCTCAGAGGTTATAGGTAAGAAACTACCCCATGTTGTTCTTAGGGACGGATCTATACACTTCTTTAATACTGGGGAAATAGAGTATCTTGCATCAATTACACCAAAGGAGCTCTGGGATAAATTAAGGCTACCAATAATCCTTGAAGTAAACCCCTCATACGGAGAAGGAGCCATTATAATAAGAGATCCTATTGCAGCCATGGTTATAGCCAGAATCCTTGACATTGAAAAACCTGATAAACAATTAATAATATATACCTCCCAGCTCGTAGAGGTGAGGAGGAGACTTAGAACAACAACAACAATAATGTTTATGATCGGGTCTCCCGGTGGGAGAGGTTAACTATAATGATCGGCTTAAATAGTAGTCTAGGTAAGGCAGCTATAGAACATTATTATATAGGAATTGCGGCTGTTAGCGAGATACCAAGTTCAAGGCTAAGTGATATAGCGAAAGAGTTTGTTGAAACACTTTCCCCCTATAAAGAAAAAATAAAGTTTGTACTTGGCGGTTATTGGGGTCTTATGAAAACTATAGCAATTAATGCCTTGAACCATGGTTTTCACGTAATATTTATTTTACCTGAGGAACCTGCTGAGGAACCCCCTAGGAGAAAGAATTCTACAATAATAAGAACTGAATTAGGATATAAGACAAGGAGTATAATACTTGTTAAAACAAGTGATATACTTGTATGCCTTGGTGGTCGTATAGGGTCAATAATAGAGGTTATGCTTGCATATAGTTTTGAAAAACCAACCATTATAGTAAAGAATACTGGACTAGACACTGATAATCTCATTAAAGCATTTCCTACCACAATAGATGAAAGACGATTAGCTAAATTATACTACGTTGAAAATGGAGTGGAAGCTGCTAGGAAAATACTGGAACTAATAAATATCGTAGGGCCTACACTAAGTCATAAATCCTTTACAGGTACAGGATAGGAGTTACAAGAAATTCAATACTTATATTATTACATGTATAGGCTTGCTTTCTGGAGAGCTTTAAGTAAGTCATTAATATCAGTGCTTTCTGGGACCCTAACTATAGCGAGATTGGGGTGGCCAGCTATATCTTCAGCATATCCTTCGCCTAGTAGGTACTTAGCAACTCTATAGGCTCCCCCTCTAGGTGCTTTGATTATAAGGAGCATGTAATTCTTATTGGTTCTAAATAGCACTGCTACGGGAGACTTTAGTATATGTGCAATTTTTGATGCAAGAGCGGTAGCACCACGTTTCTTCCACACATTTCTAGCATCAACAAATTTTATGTATCCAACTTTACGTGCAGTTAGAGCTAGATCTGTGGCAACATTCTTTAATTCCTCATCCCTCTTCCTTACAGCCTCCTTAACCTTCTCTAGAATGTTCCTATCAAGAGGCATTGGTACAGGCATAGGATTAGCAAGCCATCTGACAAGCTTTATCCATATTTCTTCATTTCTCTTTACTGTAAGAGCTTTAGAAAAGAGGCTAACAAGTTCAAACATCTTCATATAGGAGCTTGGTACCCTGGCTCCACGGTCCATGTAGGTGACTGTTTCTACAAATGTCTTAAGTCTTCTAAAAATAGTTATCCCTCTATCTTCGAGAACTCTATAAACGATCATTGCTGTAGGTTCCTGGCCTACGTAGAGTTCATCTACATGTTCCTCAAGTGATTTCTTATAATTTATAGAAGATATGTGGTGGTCAACAAACACTATTCTCTTCACACCAAAATGTTTCTTTAATAAAGATAATGCTTTCTCCATCCCAGGATAATATGGGATGTCAAGGAATACGGCAGCATCATAGTTGGCTTTAAACTCTTTAGCTAAGAACTTAAATCTCTCAGGATCAAGAGGTTTGAGTGTCACAATAGCTTTTGATTCAAGAGGATACTTACCTAGCCTTTCCTGGGCATATAATATAAGGGCAGCTGCTATTACACCGTCAGCATCCCAGTCTCCAGCAACAAACACCCTAGCAACACTATCTTTCTTACCCAAGTCTTGTACACCCCAAGACTAGTAATATCGATGCTAAGGAATACTATATTACTTTACTAGTAAATCTCTAACAAACTATATACTCTTTCCTAGATAATATCATTATAATCAAACTTAGTAATATCTTAGTACCTCTATTAATGATACATTATTTAGCTTTAATACCTTTTTTATATAATGGTTAGTGTATTGAGTGGGAAATATGATTAATAAGTTAATAAATGTTGATAAGATAGCGGAGAAGCTGCTAAAGCTGTCTCTCGGAAATGTATCACGTAGTCTAGAGTCAAGATTAGAAAACCCCATTAACTATCGTGGTGAAGCCGAGCCCATAAATCCCATATATATTGGTGATAAACCATTTTACATTGTAAAAGACATTCCTGAATTTAATAAAGCAATAATTGGTGTTGACGGAAGCAGTAGAGTTATTGATACTGCTTATGCATTCTTCGCTATAGCCACAGTAACATCGTATTCAAGAATTTTAGGCGAGATCTTGGATCATCCCCCACTGCCTGCCTATTACATATTGCCTCCCCTAAATAACCCCTTCATAGCTATATCTATAGATGTAAAACCAGGTATAGAGTTTAAGGGCGATAAATATGTTACTACAACAAGTCCTGCAGGAGTCCCATATACCCCAGATTATAATAAGGCATTAATTCTTGATGAAATAAGGACAAGCCTAGAAATTTCCATGCTTAAGCAAATAGGATTACATAGTGATATGATCCAAAAAGGCGGAAACGAGTTTATAATATTCATTGACGGCCCCGTCTACCCTGTTCCAAACCTCTTTAGACAACATTATAACTTGCTAGTTAGAGGAAGCCCTAGTAGAGGGAGGCTAGATGACTATGTTGCTAGCTGGAGAGAATTGTTAAGAAATAGGTTTCAAGCACTCCAAATACTTGAAGGAAGGAATATACCTGTAGTAGGTATTGTTAAAAGACTTGAATCCTCAAGACTTCTCCTATCATCAATAAATTACCGCAACCTATTATCTGAGATCGGGGTATCTATAGGAGATCTGGGTAATGATCAAGCATTTATTGATACAATTATCAGGACTCTAATAAAGAAAAAACATATACTTCAACCATATTACCCAATAATTATTGGCCCCATAAAGGTTCCTGCTGAGTCAACTTTCCTTGATAAATACCTAGAGAATGTCCCGTCAAAATACGTATACTATATAGCTATACCAGTAAATAGGTATGGAGAGTCAAGAATTATTTATACGCTATACAGGGTTGAAACTACTGAGAGATCGTTTTCGATTCTGGAGAACTATGGTATAGAACCTACTATACCGGCTTTAGCAGATAGTATAGGAAGCGGAACAACCATACCCCTATCAATACTTTATGCTGACAAGAGATCTAAAGGAATAAGCAGGAGTTTAGCAAATATATTAGCAAGGAATCTGGAGGCCTATGGGATTCCACTAACATATGACACAATAAGAACTATAGAGGCGTATAGTATTGAGTAAGGAGCCTATAGAGATATACAGCCATATTAAGCAATTGCTTAGGAAAGCTGAAGAAATAGCTAGAGAACACGGTATTATAGTAGGAAGAGTGTCACGCAACGCACCATCAAGTATAGATAAAGAAGGAGGGGTAGTAATCTTTGACGTTGATCCTGAAACATACTTTACAAACTACACGGATATAGCCCAGAGCGGGAGCTATCTAGCTGTCGTTGATGTAAAATCGGGGGAGATCGTAAGCCTTAGAGTAGTTGAAGTACATAGACAGGATATGTTATCTGAACTAAACCTACCTGAATTCACATCAAGCCTACCAAGACCAGAGGCATCAGGTTTACTAACAAGAACAAGAATTAAGGCTAAACCCCTTCTAGCTTATAACCCTATAAAGGAGACGATCCAGGCTGCAAACTATGTTATTGAACCCCAGTCGCCCATTATAAAACCTGTTAAGATAAAAACTATTCAGAAAATCCTCGGATTGCCTACAGAGGGGGTTTTCTTAGGATTTATAACCATAGGTGATCGCCCAGCATTCAATGGATACGCTCCATTATACATTCCCCTAAAAGCCTTTTATCAACACGTACTTGTATTAGGAACAACAGGCTCAGGGAAAACAACGCTATTGAAAAACATGATTGCATCCATATGTAGTAGATATAACTACAAAAGCGAGCAACCATCTATAATAATTATGGATCCAAATAAAGATTATGTACACTTACCCCTTAGACCTATCTGGGAGAAAACAGTTGGAATGGACTGGGAGCTTGAGAGTCATCTTATTAAAGTTATAGAAGATAAAATATCAAAGCCTTCAGGAATAGTAATTATATTACCGATAACACAGTACGTTATTGACAGGCTCATAAAGGAGAAGACAACATGGGTGAAAGCTCTCAGGATAATTGCACAAGACTACTTTAATATAGTTTACAGAAACATTCTTGAGAGAATAGGTGCTCTTATAGAAATTATTGATCTAGATGTTGTAGACCAGCCCGAAAAAGGAGGATTTAGATACGTTCTAATTAGAGCTGAGATCAAATACGGAGATGGTATTATAGATAGGATTGAGATCTATGTAATACCCTATGGTTTCCGGTTCAACATGATGAATCCAAGAGATTTCATAGAATTAAATCCATTCTTCACTCAACAAGCAAGAGATGCATTATATAGGATCCTACTTAAACTAAAGAAGGAGGGAATAACTTTCAATACACTCCAAGAGTTCTATAATGTCATTCAAGAAGCCAGATATATTAGAGGAGGAAAAGCTAGGGGAATAACCCTTGATCCGAGACAAGAGACAATAATTGAATTAATACATAGATTGGCGATACATAGGTTTACCCTTGAGAATATAATTAGACAACTAGGTTCTATGGTGGATACAGGTTTCTTTGATATAGAGATCCCGAGCGATAAAGACAAATACCTGATCGAGCCAAGTATCGAGGCTATAATGGAGGCTCACTTCAGAGTCTTTAAGGGATACCCTATAGTAATTGATTTAGAGTACCTCCAGGAAAATAGTCCAGGCGATCCAAGACAAGCCATTGCAATATCTGCTTTCAGAATACTCAATAAAGTATTTACATGGAAGCTAATAAAATCTAGAATGCGTGAAGATACCCAGCCCGTACTAATACTTATAGATGAAGCACATCGGTTCTTCCCCTCCTATGGAGGGGGTAGAGACGAGTATGCCGAGCACGTATCCGGGATGATTGATAGAATAGCTAGGCTTGGAAGAGCTAGAAGATTAGGAATAATATTTTCAACACATTCACCAAAAGATGTACATGATATAATACTACAGTTAACAAATACAAAAATAATACTACGTATGGATAAAAGCCTTATAACCAGGCTTGAAATACCAAGTGAATACCGAGACTTCATAGTGAAAGCAAGTGATCGTGTAGGAGTAATAAAGACCCATGCACTAAGACTTGGGTATACGAGCTTTAGAACAACACTTCCTCTTACAGGACACTATGACTTATCAGCTCTTGAGATAAAACGTTCTTCAAGTAATTAACAATACCATGGTTTAGGAGAAAGAATAATGATTATCAATTTAGAGGAGCATTATGATCTATGTCTTACCCTCCTACCATCATTTATATATCCTTTATTCGAAATGTTCAATAAATTCTCTTATAAGAAAATAATAGGATACTGCCAAGACTCCATATTAACACAGAAGGGAGATATCATAGAGTTAAGTGGCTGCAATAATCCCAAAGTTCTTTATGAGTGGGGCGGATTATGGTTTGATCCTGTAAATTATGTAAGCGACGTTGACCATAGATATCTAATTTTCGTAGAAAAACTTATTGATAAATATCATGGCGTAAGAATGGCTATTTCCCCTATTGATGCACCATGGGTATTTATATCAGTATTTTTATCTAGAGCGACAGATTTCTATAGAAATACTGTTCGATGGGTTAGAAAAATTGCTAGAAAAAATCCTCTAGATCCATTCAATATTGATCCAGATATTATTGGAAAGAATTTTCAGCTACAACAATTAAAGATGATCATGAATGAT
>JAGGXK010000029.1 GCA_021163115.1 Desulfurococcales archaeon
GGGGAAACCTTATGGCAAAGGCACGTGCAATAATACTAATTCAGACAGACATAGGCGCAGAGACAAGGGTCATGGATCAACTATACGAGATCCCCGAGATATCTGATGTATACATAGTCTACGGGATCTACGATATAGTTGCAATGATTGAGGCAGATAGTCTTGAAAAAATAAGGGAGATCATAACAAATAAGATAAGAAAACTCCCGGAAATCAGAACTACTAGTACAATGGTCGTCGTGGAAGGGAGGTCTAAGAGAGGATAAGGATTCAAGAAGTATGGAAAGAATCCATCAGTATATAGAAAATATTCTCTAGCTACTAATTTTATTGGTATGATTAAACCTTCTAGTTTTTAATAATATGATCCATAAGTTTTTAAGATCATTGATAGTTGTGTTAATATCTATTAATGGGGCCAGCAATAAGCCCTAGCAACATCTATTGAAATAGTTTATGTATGTCGCACATAATTAACGTGTATGAAAGCAATTGATCTTGGTAGAACTCATAGCGATCTAAAACAAGGAACAGAGTTATAATAATACAGTACCTATCTCTTATTCGGGATACGGTTAGGTATAAGGGATCAATAATGGCTACCACCGTTGAACATGATATAGAGGAGCTTGTTGAACGTATAGAGGATCTGTTGGAGGAGCATAGGATTGATGAGATAAGAGATTTAGTTAATAGGATTAGACCTCAGGACATTATCGATATTCTTGAGAGACTTGATGCTGATTCTAGGAGAAAGTTTCTCTCACTTATACCAAGTCATTACTATATAGAGATGTTGTCCAAGTTATCTGATGATACATTATATGAGGCTGTTATAGTGAAAGGGGTATCTAAGATCGCTAGAATCCTAGCTGATATGCCTCCTGATGAGATTGCTGATATTCTTGAGAGGCTTCCCGTAAAAACGCGTAGACAAGTGCTTGCTTTATTGCCTCCATGGAAGATGACTGAGGTTGTAGAACTCATGAAGTATCCTCCAGAGAGTGCAGGTGGTGTTATGACAACCCGGATACCAGTGTTCTCTAAAGAAGAAACTGTAGGAAGAGCTCTTGAGAAGTATGTTATCAAATACCAGCTAGGATTATATGATAAAGTAAATAATGCATACATAGTTGACAGTCATGGTAGGTTAGTAGGCGTGGTTGATCTACGAACGCTCATGATGGTTCCTAAGAATAAAAAGATAGGCGATATAGCACAACCTCCTCCTGTGAAAGTCCATGTACTTGCTGATAGGGAGGAGGCAGCTAGGCTTGTAGTAAAATATGATTTAATGGAGATCCCGGTGGTTGATGATCAAGATAGAATACTTGGTGCAATCACGGTTGATGATATAATTGATGTAATAGTTGCAGAGTCTACAGAAGATATATTGAAGTTTGGTGGTTTAATAGAGACTGTAAAGGGTAGTTATTTGACAGCAAAAATAACTGATTTAGTGAAGAGGAGGGCTACATGGCTTATAATACTATACATACTCGAATCTATTACAGTAACTGTTATAAGCAGGTTTGAGGCAATGATAGCAAGTGTTGTAGCACTCTCATTCTTTATACCTCTCTTAACGGATACGGGAGGTAATACTGGATCACAAGCAGCTACACTCGTTATAAGGTCTCTTGCAACAGGTGAGGCTAGACTGGGAGATTTTACACGTATAATTATTAAAGAATTAATATCCTCGAGCCTGTTAGCAGTTATTGTTGCACCAATAGGGTTTACAATATCATATGCTATATCATTGAATTTCCCGGTTGCGGTAACTGTTTCAATAGCTCTTGCTTCAATAGTTGTCATAGCTAGTTTAATGGGGGTCATACTGCCATTTATAGCCTTACTTATAAAATCTGATCCGGCTGTAGTTTCAGCCCCCTTAATAACAACAGTAGCTGATATTACAGGGATAACTCTATATTTCACTATAGCATCTTATCTTATTGGTATAATTAAATAATATATTATTAATGGAGGGTTACTCATATCTTAGTGCAACAGCTGGCGGGATCTTTGCTGCTCTGTATGCTGGGAACAATCCTCCTATAACTCCTACAAACATTGTTAGTAAGGCTGTTCTTGCTATTAATACAGCGTTTATTTCTGGGTGCGCATTTATTGTTATTACTGCTGTACCACTGCTTATGGTTAAACCTCTGGATGCTAGAGCATAGGCACCTATTACCCCTAGACTTATCCCTATTATTCCTCCAAGTATACTCATTAGTAGGCTTTCAGTAAGTATTAGGGTAAGTACTTGTCGGTCGGTAAAACCTAGAGCCTTCATAACACCTATTTCCTTTGTACGCTCTATAACAGAGGTTATCATGGTAGCTGCAACACCTGCTATTGCAACAGCAAATGCTGCTAAGCTTGCCGCAAATGTCATAAAGTTTACCGCATTAGTTATTGAGGAAGCTATTCTTGCTATTGCTAGAAATGAGACGATCTCCACGCTGTTTCGATAAGTATTTCTTAGGTAAGTAGCTATGTTTTCTACAAGGCTGCTATCCTCGACAAGTATTAGTATTCCAGACCATTTCTTCATTCCTATAAGTTTTTCACCTGCATCAAGGTTCATGAATATAGTATCATCTGGGTTAAGAAACATTGCACCACCATATTTATCAAAAATACCTGATATAATTACTGAAACACGCTTAAACTTTACTTTCCCCCCAGACTCTATCCTCATAACAGTTATTGATATTACATCACCTAATCTATAGACACTATTACCGTTTTCATCATATGCTATATTGTATCCTACAACGACTTTAACAGTCTCTGTAGGACCTGGGATGCTTCCTCCTTTGATCTCTAGATTAGATACAGCTTGTAGGAGAAAATCTATAGGCAAGGCATAGATGTATATGTCCTTTTCCTCTGCCCCAATCTTGATCCTGCCTTGAGTTGAGTAGAAGGGCTCAGCTCGTGCAACACCGGGTATGCTTCGCATAAAGTCAAGATCCTGTTGTGTTAGATCATAGTCTCCGGAAGGGAATACTGCAATAAGGTTTTGTCCAAGAGACTCTATTTGTGTAACAATGTATTTAGAATAGCCCTGGGTAACACTGGATATCATTACAAGTGCCAAAGGACCTATTGCTATACCTATTATTGTTAAAACTGCACGGAGTTTCCTCTCAGAGAAGGACTTTGTCGCAATTCTTATTACATCGATAGGGTTCATCGAGTGTTCCCTCTATTTGTATTCATCTCTGGAGCCTTTGATAGTAGTTTTTGAGGAATCTATGAATGAAATATCCAGTTACAGCTAAGAATACGCCTACAGCTATTAGTATTATAGCGTGTTCTACAGGTATCCCTATAGGTGCTTGAGCCTGTGTAGTCGTTGTTAGGGTATAGAGCTTTATCTCTCTTATGCCCAGCACCCTATATATAGTAAACTCGTTGCTGTATTGATCCTTGTACCGTATTATTAGCTTAACCCTATCAATCCCTGTAACATTGTTTAGTTTGAGTTCTACTCTAAAAGCAGTCTGCGAGCTAGGATCGATATCTCCTATAAACGATGTTGAAGTCTGGTTTCTAGTATTCAGGAATACTTCTACAGCATATGCTGTTGACAATCCATAATTTATTATAGTCCCTGTTACAACGACTTTATTATATTCTATCCTAGCTATAGTATCCGGGGATAAATCTAGATCTATAAAAGGCTCTATCGGGACCCCTATACTTGTATTAAATACATGTTGACCTCCAAGGGCGTCTCTATATACTATTGCCACAGTAAATGGCAGAGATGTATATGTTATAGTTGTCCCCGTACCCTGCATACTCATGACACCAAGCGGATTATAAACTAGTTTATAAGTAAGATTAATTGTCCCTAAGGCGGCTATTTCATCTACATATTTAGTATTTCCTACAACAATGGCTAATGGGGCTAGAGGCACTGTAATAATATAGACGTTGTATAATGGTGCATCCCCATAATTTATTATGGATATTGTTAGGTTTGCGGTTCGGTTTACAAATCTTATACTAGAGGACGGGACTACACCAATAATGTTTGTTGAACCAAGTATTTTCACTGGTATGGGGGTGTTTATTTTTCTAAGAGTTCCCCAGTGATCTATAAAGTTTAGTGATGCATTAATATAATATATGCCAGGACGTCTAACGAGTATATTTAACTGTGTAGCAAAGACTATGAAGTTGCCCTTGGTTGCAGATGTCTGAGTTATTGGTTGCGATAAAGCTTTTTCTAGCAGACTAGTTATAGAAGGCGCGTTTGGGATTTGGGGGGTTTGTAGGCTTGTTATAAGTGATGGAACTATTCT
This sequence comes from Desulfurococcales archaeon, assembly GCA_021163115.1. Taxonomy (GTDB): domain Archaea; phylum Thermoproteota; class Thermoprotei_A; order Sulfolobales; family Desulfurococcaceae; genus JAGGXK01. The sequence goes on from JAGGXK010000029.1 coordinate 4,326, forward strand.
TACATAGCTTTCATTATTTATAGATGATGTTATCCCCTCTCCAAGATATAGATCAAGGACTATACCATTCATTTGAGGTATATTATTGTTTCTATAAATTATGTAGAAGATTTCTCCATATCCATATGTAGACGGAGAACCTCCATACCACCCATCTTGAATAAGTTCTACAGCATCCATGGGGTCCTTTATCTCTAAGCATACATCAAATTTAGAGATTTCTTTAAGCATAGGGCCGTTACTTAGTACAGTATATTCTATAACTAAAGATGCATTATATGCACCTGGTAGTATGTCTTCTACATCTATATCTAGAGTAGCAGTAAAGGTATCAAAACTGTTAATAGGCCCTGCTATATATGTCTCAGTATATCTACTACCATTGTTTTTAAATCCAGGGGGTAGCTCTAGCCTAACAGTTACTCCACCTATAGGATAAGGCCATAGGTTTGCTAAGGTTATTGTATATCTAGCATCTTCTGTAGATGGATATACAGGCCAATTATTTGCCCATTCACTCCTTACAAGCTTTAGTCCTGAATCTGTCTTTGCTGCAAAGTTTTCCACTCTAACGCTTATCTTAGACGATGTATTAACTTGTATATGAACTCCGTATTGGGCAAAACTGTATTGAAGCACTATCTTGTATGAGATTGTTGTGGAGTAGGCTATAGATCCCAGATCATAGTATAGGATTGCTTGAGACATAGCTCCAGGGGCCAGGGTTTGTGCGCATAGTATAGTATCCCTTATAGATGAGACATTAGGGTTTAATGGTATTGCAGTAACTACTATTCCTTCTACAGAATATCGCCCCGGATTATAGACCAAAATTGTTAGTGGGGCGTATCGGTTTCCAGGAAATATTGTTTCTGGTCTACCTTCACCCCAGTATGCTGATAAGACTTTGATACCTGGTATATAGTTGCCTGGGTCTTCTACAGTAAATGGTAAATGATATTCTCTGAGGCCTTCAAGCAGTGTTGATCCTATTTTTTCAATGTATCTCAAACTTAGGTTTAGCTTGTAGGTCCCAGGGGCTACGTCATTGACATCAACTATTAGGTTTAGAGAACATATGGAACCAGGTCCTACACCATCATCACAGGTGCCTCTAAGATCTCTTAATGTAAATCCTGGTGGAAGGGATGGTTTAACCGATATAGAGCTCATGGGGTAAGGTTCTGTATTTAGAAGATCTATTTTAATTGCTATATTCTTTGCTGTAGGTAGTAGGGGTGAAGGCATATTGTTGTATAGTATATAGGTACCAGTGACTACAAGAGGAGTGCTTTCATCGCCTATATTTAATGTAAAGGTATAGTTCCTGGATACTCTGTAGTAGCTTGTATCCATGGATACTATTGCTTGGATAGACAGGTTGAATCTCAGAGTGTTTTTAGAAGTATTTATATACAGGTCATTAACGGTAATTGTGCGTAGCTCTCCATATCTCATTGGTGTATTAGCTGTCCATACCACCTTATTGGTTCCATCAGGTCTAGACACGCCCTTAGGTAAATAGATCTCTGCTACAATAGAGGATATGGTATCCCTTCCTAGGTTCTGGAATATAAGGTATATTCCTGTAGCCCTGGTATTGTTTAATACTTTCCCGCTACTCCACCCAGTATCAACTATTACTAAGTCAAGTGTGGGCCTACTAACGTTAAGTATGATAATATCGGTGTAGTTGATCCAGAGTTCTGCATTGTTTATGCTAGCAAGTATGTTAAATTCGATAAGGATAGGTGCGGTCCCGGGGTTTGGCATTGTTATATTGAGTCCTGTAAACTCTAAAGTATACAAGTCTCCATAGTCTATAGGAGTGTTTATTGTTAATGATATATGGGATTCTCCAGCCTTGCTTTTAATCTGAGGAGGTAAAATAACTTTGGCAACAATCTTCATGATCTGTATGGGTTCAGTATTCTGGATAATGATGCTGAAGCCTATATTAGTTGATGTAGTATATGCGACGCCATTAATCCACCTATAATTTATTATGGTAAGGGGTTTAATTTGACTACTAGATATGTTTACTATAACTCTGTAGCTAAGGTTTCTTGTATAAATTGATCCATCATTCTCCTTTATCAAAGCATTTAGTGTTAAATTCAATATATAGGTTCCCGGTATAACGGTCTTATTTATGGATATTGGCTGGAAAACCAGGGTTGTCCTTGAATTACTAGGAATGTTTATATTGCTTAAGTGAATTGTTCTTGGATAAAATCCTTGAGGGAGCTCTAGAGTTGCTAGTGAATCTACCACATCTACTACATCAAGGTTCTCTAACACTACCTCCAAACCCTCGTTTATGGAGCCCGGATATACGTGTTCGTTAAGCCAGTATATTCCAGTGACATATACTTTAACAGGGTATTCTCTAGGAGTTATCACAAGGTTGATATACTGGGTGATCCAGAACTCTGTGCCATCTCGACTACCATATATGGTTAGCTCTACTTTAACGATAAGGTTGCTTGGATGATCCTGTCTTAAAACTATTTTATCTGATACTATATCTATGAACTCTCCATAGCTATATGTTCCGTAGAGAGTTGTTACTGATGTATAGGTCTTGTTTACAAAATATGCATAGGCAGGGGTCTTTATCTCAAACTTGGCTACTATAGCATTTATTGCAACGGGTTCCTGGTTCTGCAGCTTTATAAATATAGATGTATATTTAGTATTTGGTGTAGGCTTGATTGCTGTTAACCCATAGTCTATGATCTTAAAGTGGACTTTGGGAGGCTTATCTATAGTTATCTTGAATTTTAAGCTAGTTGATGTATTGTATCGAACTCCATCAGAAGTCGTTGCTATAGCATCTAAAAACATCTCAGCAGTACCTAGAACTCCGGTCTCCGCATTTGGAAGTATATCAATATTGTTAACTACAATGTATTTCCTACTATTAGCTTGTATGAAGTCTATGTCCTGGTCTATACGGGATGGGTAAAGCCCTTGGGGTAGGTATAGTATCATATGGGCTTGAACTATATCATTGTCTCCATTGTTCTGGATTAGTATAACTAGTGTAGCATCCTCTGTCCCTGGATATCCTGCCGGGGACCAGTAGGATTCTACTATGGTAAGGTTTAGAGGAGGGTACTCTGATACATTATAAACGATTGTTATGTTCTGTGTTTTAACAGGGGCTAGTATTTCTTTATAGTATATAGTTAAGTTGAAGATATATGATCCTGGTGAAACAGTTTTATTAATGTCTATTCTATATTGGAAAACAACTATGTCACCACTACTGATATTATTGTATATACCGCCTCCAGGCTTATACGGAGGAGAACATGATCCTGTTCCACTACTTGGAGAGAAACCTGGAGGAAGACTCAGACACGCATATGCACTAGATAGATCTGTTGTCCCGTTATAGAGTGTTTCAATATATAATTGTGTATAGGTGCTTCCGGGGTAGACATGAGGGGTTCCTGCAGAGGATTTTATAATAGTATTTTTGACCTTAAATGGATCTGTGATCGAGTAGACTAGAGGGGTTTCTAATAACTGAATTATGGAAAGCATTACTAGAGCTGTAAGCAGAATTGACGAAAAGCTCTTCCAAGCCATAGTCATTGTTTATGGCCTCCAATATTTTTGTAATCCCAGCTGTTTATCCACATAAGGTTTATACGGTTACCAAAATACATTTATCGGGATCAGGTTTCTTTAAACCAATTATCTTACCATCTTGTAACAAATAGATCTTTTGTGTACAGTTAGCTACTTCAGGATCATGGGTTACAACTATTATTGTCTGTCCTCGACTATGGAGATTCTTAAATGTTTGAATAACAATCTTTGCAGAAGCTCTATCGAGGTTTCCTGTAGGCTCGTCTGCTAGCAATATCCTTGGATTACCTACAATAGCACGTGCAATGGCCACCCTTTGCTGTTGTCCTCCACTGAGTTGATTGGGCTTCTTCTTTAACCAGGATGGATCTCCCCCGGCCATTAATAGTGCTTTTTTAACTAGTTCTATTCTCTTAGACCTGGGGATACTTCTAACTATCAGTGGTAATTCAATGTTTTCAAGGACAGTTAATCTATTAATGAGATTAAATGTCTGGAACACAAATCCGATCATCCTATTACGTAGTCTTGCAAGCTCCCTATCTCCTAGAGTTGATACATCAATTCCCTCGATGAGTATTTTCCCTGAAGAAGGCTTATCTAGTAACCCTAACATGTTTAGTAGAGTTGTCTTACCGCTTCCCGAAGGCCCTATTATTGATATAAACTCGCCTTCTTCAACAACTAGATCTACTCCTCTAAGCCCCCATGTAACTATATTGCCTACTCTATAAGCTTTCTTGACATTTATAAGCTTAATAATCTCTGGCAAGTTCTCCGCCCTGCCATAGGATAGAGTTTTTACTTAGTATCTGCATGAAGATGATGTAAAGGAAGCTTAATAAAAACTCTATTTTATATCTACTCTATAAGCTTTAATCATTAGTGGTTGCCCGTGCTTTATCTTTTGGAAACTATAGTAACCTGCACGGGCTTCCCCTTCATCCCTTCTTGGGTTTGCATCTAGTTGGGGGCTTTCGGGGCTTCCATGGAACCACGGAGCTCCACATTTCGGGTGAATAATTTTAAACCTCTTAGGGCTAGATTTCATGAAGTAATAATGTCTCTAGTAACTATGTGTTCGTTAAGTAACTTCACCCATCTATAATTGATAAATATTGGTTTACTGCCTATAGGTGATATCTTTGAGGTTCCCTTAGGATTAACATGTGTTACCTGTATTCCCTCTATCAATGCCTTGTAATGGATATACGATTGTATTCTACGGTATGTCCATAACGAGAGTTTCCTATTAAATCTCCTTGAACCATTAGCTCTACTCCTAAGCTTGTTTAAGTCCTCAAGAACCATCAATGCGTTATACTCCTTCGCTATCTCTACTATTTTCTTTGAGATGTAATGGCATGAATCGATGAGTGTGTTCCTTGCTTTACACCCATGTTTCTTAGTAGCTTCTCTTATCCCTTTAACGTATCTCCACTTCTTTGAGTATTTCTTCTGCATCTTCTCAGCAATGATTCTATGAGTTAAAGCCCTCTTCAAACCTTTAAACGGTATAATACCCATAGTCATCAAGTTACCATGTAGGCCAGTTATCGTATATGTTATATTATTGAAATTAATGTCTATGCCCATAATGGTTTCGAGTTTTCTAAACTTTACTTCCTTCTCAAAAATGAAGCAGACCCATATCTCACTGTTCTTATAGCTTACTGATATTTCCTTCAACTTCCATGAATCAATAAAATATCTATTTAAGTAGTTATACCACTGTAGCTTCAGCTTTATCCACTCATTGTCGAGGACAGCTATTCTCAGAGTCTTGTCTTCTATATCTAATCTATAGTCCTGATAGTCTAGTCTTGCTGTCAGCTTCTTCAATACTGGTTTTGAGCCCTTGTTCTTCTTTACTACTTTAACAACTTCTCTTGCTCTACGCTCTATCTTATGACAATGATGGGCCCTGAATCCCTGCTTCCTTAAAAGCATCCTATAGTGTAGTCCTCTAATTGATGGTATGTAGAACTTGTGTTTTTACCATATTTCGTCTACGATGTACTGTATCCAGTCACGGTACGCTTTGAGGAACCCGATTAGTTTATGGAGGGAGCTGGGATCAGGAGTAACCGCCTTCACCCTAGCGGTTACCAAGACCCTCATCCCCAGCTCCCCATATATTATATTTGAGAGTCATATTTGAGGCGAAGATAATAAGGTATGGTGGAGGAAGATACGTTATATACCCACCCAAAGAATACCAAGAAAAATAAAACAATTCCACGGAAGAAAGGTAAAAGTCATAGTAATCATAGAACCAGAATAAAGTTTCTATAATTTCCCAAATACTCTAGATGCTCAAATAAGCGAATAGTCTCCTTAAACGTAGTGCTTCGATTAATTAGTGATGTATAATATTGTGATAGATTAGTTTTGGTAAATGATTAACTACGATTGCAACTACACATAAAATTTATGAGGTCTCTATTATGGGCCGCAAGTATGTAGTTAAACGGATTACCAAGGAGTTGAAGGATAGATCCATTGCCACTTACTACTATGTTTATGAACAGTATAGGATTGATGGACGGGTTAAAACAAAGTATATTGCGAAACTAGATGAAGTGATCGAGTTCTATGTAAAGAATGTGGTGGACCGGCCGGGATTTGAACCCGGGACCTCTCGGGTGCAAGCCCAGTCACCCATCACAGGCAAGTGAGTTACAAAATAGGGGTTGCCATGAGTTAACGACAAAACCATTAGCTGATGGTGTGGTTGATGGAGTTAACCTTGTCATCACTAGGGGGCTCCTGGATAGATTCGTTAACTGGCTTAGGAGGGAGCAGAAGACAGGTGAATCCACTATCAGGCAGTACATGTATTATTTACCTAAGTTAGAGGGGCTTGTTCTGGCCAGTAAAGACAGTGTTTCCAGGGCTTTTGAGTTAATGGGCTATAACAAAAGCAGCTACGAGGCATTCTCGAGGCTACTAACATTTATTGATAAGAAGCTTGAGGGTTACGAGGATCTTGTCGTTAAGCTTCGTAAAGCTATGCCTAGGAAGCCGAAGAGCAGGGAAGACACCTATGTTCCACCCGACACTAAGGTAAAGAAGCTAGGGGAGTGCCTGGCATCAAAGGGGCCTGTATACATCTGTATATACAACATACTAGTTAGTAGCGGCTGTAGGGGGACCGAGGCCCGATACGTTCTCGAGAACCCTGACAAGCTTAAAGTAGTTAACCTAGGCTATGGGGCTGTAAGGCTGCACCTACCCCCAGAACTACAAAGGGGCAGCAAAAACGAGTACGTGGTCTACCTACCCATAGAAGTATGGCAACAAGTAAAACACTTGAAAGGGGCCAGCCTACCATGCCAGGACACAATAGAGGATAAATTCAGAGAATGCGGACTACCATTGAAATACCTACGTAAATGGTGGAGACAGAAACTAAAATTATTGAAAATAGACTCTGAGACAATAGAAGCCTTCCAGGGCAGAGCAAAAACCATAGGAGCGAAGCACTATACAGACTGGATCCCAATCCTAGACCAAGAATATGAGAAGATCCTAAACGAAATTAAAAGATTTATCATAAAAGACTAAAAGTTTATTCAGTTTAAACCCCTAGGGTTATACTGGGGAGTAGGTCCGCGGGAACGGATGATAGGCTTGGCCATGACAAGTACCGCGGCATCTATATCTCGGCTTAAAACATGGTTTCGGACTAAAGTATGGGGGACTAGGTGGTATGGTACCATTTTTTATTAGATTTAAGCCTACTGAAAGAGGGAAGGTGAACTTAGATAGGATTCGTAATGATGTTGTTCTTGCTCTTCTTTGGAAGCTTAGTAAAAAGACTCGCTTACCTATAACTGAGAAGAAAATCCAAAAACTTGTTTTCCTAACGTTATATGTAAGTAAAAATGGTTTCTTCGAAGAAGAGAGATTGCGAAAGATATTTGATGACTACCGTATAATATGGCATGGTGTATTTAGTGGTTTATTAAGAGATACGCTAACCAAGCTAGGCTTCAAAGAAAAAGTATTCATAATAAGAGACGAAACTGCTACAGATATTATACTTGCTGATGTTAGTGAAGCAGGGAAGGCATATAGTAGGCTTAATGATCTTTTGAGGCAAAAGATAGATTGGGTTGTAGAGACTTATGGTGATAAGACTGGAGATGAGCTAGAGGAGCTAATAAACAAAATATTTGGCATAGAGGGAAGCGAGGCAGGTAGTTTAAAGGCATTGGTTTTCGGCTCTAGAGTAGAAGACCTCATTGCGGCTGCTAAGGTGTACGTTAGTGGAAAACAAGGAAAAGCCAGTATTTAAGGCATTATTTGATACAAATGCTTTATCAAGGATTCTCGGCGACATACTTGCTGTAAGACGTGGCAACGACCCCACGTATCCTAACATATTCTTTGCCATAGATAATGAATTCCTCAAGATCTATGTAACACCAACAGTTCTAAACGAACTACATGGTGGTACAGTAGAAGCAGATCGAAGAATAACTCTTCTTCATGAACTAATGGGGAGAAACATAGTTATTACAACAAAGGATACGGAATGCTGCTACTCAAAGATACTTCGTGAATGCACAAAGGATTTAGAGAACTTTCTTAAACCACAGGATCCAGCCGACTATGAAATAGTAAAAGAATACTTTGCATATATCGAGACATCTACAGGGCAATCACGCATAGAAGAAATACCCTTTCTATTCATAACAGAGAATAAAAAAGATTTCACAACCAACATAGCAAGCACAATAACAAGATGTATAATGGACTATATAACACTAGAACTCCAAAGACGAGGATATGCGACACCAGCAGGAGTATATAACCTGGAATGGCTAGACTACCAAATAGGAAAGATACTAGAAAACATAGCAAAAAGATTAAGAGAAATAAAATAGGGCTAAGCATCCCCCATAAATAACAATCCATTACTTAATTGATGCAGGGGGGTTACTGATACTGGCTAACTGTCTGGCTTATACAATATATTATAAAGCTCTGGCTTAGGTGTCACTTGAGGTGACACTTGTGTGAGCAGGGTTATAGCCCAGATCATAGCCTTGCTGGAACAGGGCTTGTCTATTCTTGGGCCAGATCTATAAGGCAGGTTCGTCAACTGGGTCGTAGCTACTTATAGCCTGTAACCGCAGTGTTTTAGGGGGGATTTCTATATTGGTTAAGTACCTGGTTTTTCCAATATATCCTAAAACTTTGAGCTAGGTCTGACCTTAGGTCAGACTGGCGAGAGGAAGTTTTACAGATCCTGGTTCTATATGAGGGTTATAAGGAGAGGGGGCTAGAGGTTATCTATAAGATATCCCTGTTTTTATGCTGTGTCATAGGCATTGGTTTTTCTTGTCTCCTGTTTTGTGTCTTACCTTATGGTTTTGTCAAGGAAAATCTGCTCTATCTCAGCCCCTATTATATGTGGGGAGTACGTGGTATGGTGAAGCGTCTACGGATACAGGAAGTATATAGGATAGGGCCTAAGAGAATTGCTAAGCTAAGCAGGGACTATGCAGGGATCTATCTTCCCAAGGATCTAGGGTTCCTCAAAGGCAGGCTAGTACAAATCACAATAGAGGTACTCAAGGAGGTTGATACATAGTGACTATATATGTTCCTGTATATCTTGTTGTCTATAATGTTCCTAGTGAGGATGGCCTGTTCTATGTTGAGAGAACGCTTGATAACGGTAACAAGGTTAGGCTCTATGTTGGTGTAAACGAGATCCGTAACAAGATGAAGATGCTTAGATTCAGGTTCTACGAGATACTTAGCAAATATAGTGTTATAAAGACTAGGATAGGAAAACTTGTTAGCGCAGAGAATGCACCTCTTCTAAGAAAAGAACTTCTAGAGTGGAGCAGAGAGTATGCAGCTATACAGAAAGATATAGACTTGTTCATTAAAAACCCCCTGGTATTCAAGGGCGGAGACTTTGTCATAGACCAGGTACGCAAATACGGGCTTCCCTGGCCACCCAAAGACTTCAACATACGAGACAGGTTTTTCATAGAAATAATTGGGCCAGTCAACTTACCCAAGAAGCTCTACGACCAGCTCATACAAGAAGCCATAACAGGCAAAAACGGGGGAAGAAAACAATGGTCCTAGGGCTTATAGTAAACAATGGCTTTCTTGCCTTTATACTCGGTTATTTCAACAAAGAGTATATCACCCTTCTCAATCTCAAGTTCCTTAATAAATTTCTTTGGAAGCGTAACAAGGTAAACAGGATAACCCTTTGTAGATCTTTTCTGGACCTTAACAACTTCAGGCTTGCTCACATTATCACCACTTTAGACTTTATCAGACTCTATATAAAAACGCTAGGTAGAAAGAGTAGAAAAGCTTATTATTCTCTAGAGAAGATAGAGAATATAGAGGTGGAATAGGTTGGGTGTGTGGCATTTTTGGGATGTGACTCGGGGTATGGATGTGGATGAGTTTTCGCAGTTGGTTAGGGAGGTTGCTAAGTTTGAGGTGTTGGCTAGGCGGGAGACTTTGGCTCAGGTGCTGGGACTGCTTGATAAGGCGGCTGAGAAGGGGCTTGGTGTTGGTGATGTGAGGGGTGTTGTTGCTGAGTGGCTGGATAGTGTTGCGGAGGAGTATGATTTCCTTGTCCAAATGGATCCTCTTTTCAGCGGTTTCAGGGACAAGGTTGAGAAGATGGCGGGAAAGGCAGGTATGGACAGGAAAGAGTCAGGGATTGCTCAAGATGATCTAGCGTTGATTGAAGAGTTTCTTGGAGAGGAGGCTGGCGGGCAGTGACACAGGTATTGGTTGCTGGGGATACTGGCTCTGGTGTTGGGGAGTTATTGGAGCGGATTGAACTTCGTGAGGAGGAGGCTATTGTTGACATATTTGGCGGTGTCAGAGTATGGAGCGAGCCAGATGACTACAAGGGCTTGTTCCTTGAGATTGTTGAGGGGCATAGGAGGCTGGCTGTTAGGCTCAGCGCTATAGAGGCTGCAAGGCTTGCAATAAGGCTTACCAGGTTCCTGCTCAAACACCTATCCTATACCCTGGATGGCTACTGGAAAATGATAGAGGCCCTGGAGGAGGAGCTTAACAACAAGATCAGGGAAGCCTCTAGGACAGCCCCTGTCTATGCAGGGACAGACGAGCTGGCGATCCACGAAATAGACAACATGGTATACGAGATCAAGAGTGTTGACAAGAAGCTAGACAGGATAACCATGAAACACGATACAGTACACACCATGATCGACCATATAGTGAACGTACTTGACAAGCTAAGGGAAACCTATAAGCTCCTACACATAATCTAGGCTTTTTTCCCTCTCCACCCTATCCCCCCAAGCCCCCATGTATGCGGAGAGGCCCTGTAGGGCAGCGGAGCCCTAGGGGCCCCGTAGAATATGGGGGTGGATAAGAGTGAGGTGTGAAAAAGTGCTGTCATATAGTAAATATAGGTGTTCTGGACTTAAAAACGCTGGATACGCTGCCAGGGTTCTCAGAGCCTACCCTGTGCTTATCATGTTGCTTAGGAGGTTGCCTGCTTACAACACATTTGTTGTCAAGCCTAGGGATGCTTGTAGGTACCTGGGTCTCTGCAGCCACCATATCCTTACATCCCTTGGCCTGCTTCTTAGCGTGTTGTCTAGGATGGGGCTGGCTACTAGGCTGAATAATAGTAGGCCAGTACACTATGCCCTAGACCCCATGGTTTTCCTCAGATACCTAGATACCTGCCGTATAGAGCGTGGCGAGGACTACTGTATTGATACTGGTTGCAGCGGGCTAGGTGTTTGCCCATACTGGAGGCTGAAAGTCTTTCTCCTAAGAGGTGGCAGGATATGATGTGGATAAGGGAGTCAACAGTATATGACTGGTTTAGGGAGATCCTGGAGTCTAGCCAGAGAATATTCCATGACAACAACGTTATCCATGTAAGCGAGGTAGCTGGTTGCTTAAGAAAAGCCTTCTATACACGTAGAATGCCCTTGAAACAGGCCAGTACCCTTCATATCATAATGACTATTGGTAATGGCGTCCATAGCCAGCTCCAAGAATACCTTGCAGATAAAGGGTGGAGGAGTGAGGTAGAGGTAGAGTGGAACTTTAAGAAGTTCAGGCTAGTGGGCCACATAGACCTCTACCACCCCAGGGAAAACATTGTCCTAGAAATAAAGACTATAAGCAAGAAGCCGGCCAGCCCCTATCAAAGCCACCTGATACAGCTCAACACCTACATCAAAATGATCAATGCCTCGAAAGGATACCTAGTATACATAACAAGAGATGGCTATGTGAAAGTATTCCAGCATAGCCTAGACAAACAGCTATGGAGCAAGGCAGTCAAAAGAGCCTTCTATCTATGGCACAGCCTAGACGGAAACAAGCCGCCGAAACCAGAGCCTACACCACTGTGCAACCACTGTCCATTCAGATGGAGATGTTTCCAGGACAGGCAGAGAGGAGGAGTAGGTGGTAGGCATGGCTAGGGAGAGGAGGGTGATTGACTTTGATATTATAGAGCTTGAAGAAGATGGGCCTAGTGTCGGCGTTAAGCTAATGGATGATTATATGCTTATTGTGGAGCTATACAGGGAGAAGGGACTCAAGAAGCCCTTCATAAGATTGACACTAACTAACAAGGATGGAGTTGTAGATGCTGCAGAGATGCCCTATGATAGGCTTGATAAGTTGAAGCAGCCAAGGTTTGATACGTTTAGGTTCTCTTTGAGACAGGCCCTGCCAAGAGGGGTTGCTTTTTCTGAGCTGCAGGCCTATGTAAAGACAAGGGTTATCCCCATTCTTGTTGAAAAGTATAGAAAATACTTAGAGGAGCGGAAAAGGCGGAGAGAGGAACGGCTTAGAGAGGTTATGGAGAAGTATGGAAGGGAGTTAGAGGATATAGGCAGAGACCCTATAAAGCATATTCTCCAAGTAGTAGACTACAACCATGTAGGCGATCATGATGCTAAGATACAGCTAATAGGTTGTATAGCCTCAAGGTTTCTCCCCAGGGAAAAGAGGTTATCAGGAGTTTTACAGGGGCCAAGCTCTGCAGGTAAAAACAACCTTGTCAAAGCCGTTATGAAGGTTACTCCTAGGAAATGGTGGGTAGTTCTCTCTAGGCTGACATCTAGGGCTCTAGACTATATGCCAAAGAGTCTTGGCAGACAAATACTCTATATCATGGAGTATGAGGGGTTAAGGGAGGCATCCTATAGCGCGAGAATCACTATTAGTGAGGGAGAGCTCATAGTCAGCTATGTAAGAAGGAATCCTAAGACAGGAGAGCTTGAGACAGTAAACAAGAGGGTGGCAGGAACACCCGTCCTCATTACAACAACTACAAAGATAAACATAGACCCTGATATGGAGACAAGGACCATATACATCAACGTGGATACATCAGAAGAGCAGACAAGGAAAATTATAGAGCATGCATTATTCCTTGAGAGTAATCCAGAGGCAAAGAAGGTCTCTGAGGAAATCAGTAGGAAGGCGAAGATCCTGAAAATATGGTTTAGGACTCTGAAAAAGTATGATGTCCTGATCCCCCCTGATATAGCTGAAGAAGTTAAGAAAGAGTTCCTTAAACTCCCACCAACTATTAGGGCGAGACGTGATTTTAAGAAACTCCTATTCTTCATTGAGGCATTTACTGTGCTCCATCAATATGTTAGGGAAAGAACTGTAATAGATGGAAAAGAGTATCTTATCGCCAGTAAACAGGACTGGCTCATTGTCAAACAGCATATACTACCCTATATATTGAAACAGTCACATGGATTAACAGAGCTGCATGAAAAGATCCTCCTATTTATAAGAGAGAAGATAAGTGTAACCGCTAAGGAGCTGGCCCAGGAGATGGGGATAAGCATAGATTATGCCCGCAAACTCCTCAACAAGCTAGCTGAAAGCGGGATTATTGAAGTTGATACAAGCAGGCGGCCATATAGATACTTTATACTAGGAGAGGAGACGGAGGGAGGTCTATGGAGTTATGGCTAGGAAGCAGAATGATACATTCCGTTTTCCATTCCGTTTCATCTGCTTCATCAAAATCATTTACCCTGGCATGGTCGAGTGATGTAGAGGAAGCTGACAAAACTATTAGGAGAACACAGAGAGCGAATAGTCCCACTTTAGTGGGCTTACTCACTCTCTCTTATCTCCTGTTCGTTTTGTCAGCTTCTCTGATGGTGGATTTGATGGTGTTTTTATAATTGTTTGGGGATGCGGAATGGTATGCGGATTGAGTCAATCCGTTTCCGATAGGGGTGTGTTCTTTTATCAATGGTTTGTTGGCTTGCTTGGTGTGGATGAGCTTGTGAGGCGTGGTTGGGGCAGGGACCTAGGTAGGCCTGAGAGAATGTTTTTCAGTGTAACCAATGTTTCACCTAGTATTCTTGAAAGGGGCTATGGATTGCTTGAGAAGAATAAGCGGCCTGTCTACCAGTCTGTATCATATTATAGGAGTAGAGGCGGGGCAGGCTTATCTGCTGGTGTGCTAGTAGGGCTGGAGAAGATCTTTGTAGACCTTGATGTGAAGGGCGTTGACCCAGATAGGGCTAGGGAGCTTGCCTCCAAGGAGGCTAGATTGTTGTATGACCACTTGAGAAGCTATGGAGAACCGTTGCTGGTTTTCTCTGGAAGGAGAGGATACCACATATATCTTTGGCTGCCAGAAGTGGTTGAAGATACAGAGCTGTACAAGTATATCATTAGGGTACTTGGTATAACGAGGCTTGGACTAAGATTTCTTGACCCTGTTGTCTTAGAGCCTGGCCGTATAGCCCGTGTACCCTATACAATACATGAGGTTTCAGGCAAACAGGTCACCCCCCTTGATAGTGATTTTAGGCCTATTGAGGTCTCTAGTTTTAATCTCCATAAGTATCTCTCTAACCCAATGGATAAGGCGGTAATCGAAGAAGCTGTCTCGTTAAGGGAGGCATATACAAGGCTTGAGGCTGCACGTAGATACTGGATGTACATGAAACTACTCAGAAGCCCCTGGAAAGCACTAAGATCAAGCAAGCTACCAGATATAGTAGAGTGGCTGCTGGAAAACGGTGCAGAGGAGGGCTATAGAAACAATGCAGCATTCATTATAGCCACCTGGCTTATGAACAAAGGATACAGCCAGGACGAGACACTGGTAACACTCCTAGACTGGAACAATAAAAACAAACCCCCACTACCCCAGAAAGAAATAGAAAACGTGGTAAAATCAGTGTATAAACACCAGTACAAACCCGTATCAAAGAAGAAGGTGAAACAATGGATAAATAGATAGGTAATTAAAGGGTATCTGTAAAGCCTTAGGTAGAGGATGGTCTAGAATATTATTTGTAGTTGTGGCGGATACTTCTCTAGATCTATGATTATTTTTCTTGCCTTGAATAGTATATCTCTCCCTATTATGCTTGGCAGTTGTGAAACTCTTTTCCATTCATCTCCTCGAAAGCGTTTATGATGTGTTACCACATAGAGTTTCTCTAGCACTGCTCTATAGGTGTTCCCTAGTTTATATGCATCTATAAGCTCTAGTTCAACATTCCTTACAATATACGTGTCAGCAAATCCGCCTATACCAACTAGATCCTTCCTTGCCTTCTTTAGCTTGCCTAGTTTGTCTCCAAGGATCCTTATTGCGTCACGGTCTAGAAGGGCTGTAACAGAAGCTCCTGTATCAAACATAAAATTTACGCCATACCATCTATCATGTATCCTTATTCTTGCTAATATAAAGAAGTATTTCCTAACCCTATCATATACCCCATGTATAATCAATGCTTTAACCTAGCTAGATTATTAGTTCAACAGGTTTTTCAGGAACATAGTCTATAACAATGTCGATCAAGTCACCATATCTTCTCTTCAACCTCTCAAGGAGCTTGAAATAATCCTTGTCCTTATCTATAACCTTACCATTTCTTATAGCTATATAGTATCCCTTATACCTAGTGAGCTCGCCACTAGTATAAAGAGCTATAGTTTCCCCAAGGACCATTTCCTGGGCATCCTCCACTATTCCAATAATGAAACCTCACGTATACTATATATCTACTCTAGGTATATTATGTGTTCTGAGACATTTTTAATAGGCTTCAAAACACCTTTGATGGGGAATGAGTAAAGAAGTACTAGAGTGCTTAATGGGGCATGGTTATAACGCTAGTGGAACACCTGCTGCAACAATAGTTTACAATAATGTTGCAATAAAAACACAGGGGGCCATGACAAATAGGTAAGGTGTAAAAGAAAGAGCTGTATCCTAGGGCTATTTCTATACATACTATAATAGTGCAACCATTGCACCAATACAGCAACATGATAACCCAGTAGGGGGACGCCAATACATTATACGCTGTACACTATGACGTGTATATACTATATATGGAAAGTATCCTAGAGCAGGGAGTGGTTTGGGCTTCCCTACTTTGTTGTTTTTGCCACTAGTTTTCTTACTAGTGTTCCCCCACTAAAACCTGTGAATATCAAGGCTATTCCTACTATGATAATCATTATCACTATGCCCCAGAACATGGTGTAGGGGTTGGTGAAGAGGTTTTCTAGTGCTCCTCCCAGCCATGATATTGGGCCTTGGTAGGTGTACCATCTTGCCTGTCTACAAAATTTGGGTATCTCCTGTACATCCTTTACCTTCCACTCCCCCACCACAAAGACGTAGACGTTTAGGTCATAGACTAC
>JAGGXK010000056.1 GCA_021163115.1 Desulfurococcales archaeon
ACAAGCAACAGGCCCTGCAGTAAACAATTTCAATGGACGGGGATTAACTATACGTACAACCTCCTCAACAATATCAGGGTATTCTAAGGCAAACCACCCCCAAATAAGATAAGACACCACCAGAACGTAATATAGTTTTACAACCATTAAAGCATTATTAAAAAGATATAGTATAGGCCCTGCCGCGCAGCCAAGTTCATCTGCACCGGATATACCCGGTAATCCCTTGGCTGAGGAGAAAGCAGGGCCTACTAGATAAAACATTGTTTCTAGGATAAATAAACTTGTAGTTCTTGATCGATATAGGCTGGGAGAATATAGTGGTGAAAAATATAGTGGTGTGTAAGGGTTAGGGTTCACCTCTTTATATGCTTGTATATGTTTTTATATGAAGCGTCATCGGCTCATCTTTTTCCTCCCCAGTTGGTCGGGCTTCATCCGTCATTGGGGAGGCGTTCACCGCCGACCCATGGCGACGGCGCATCTATACAATAACTCCCTAAGACAAAGATAAAAAACCTATCCCCAACCATGAAAACATATAAAAAATAAAAAATATATACAATCATATAAACTATGCTACGGCTGGTGCTACTAGTTCTTTTACTAGTTTTGCTATTCTGTTTACACCGTCATCTATTAGCTCTGGTTTTGCCATCGAGAAGTTCATTCTTATGACGTTTTTACCGCTTCCATTTGTATAGAACGGTGTTGCAGGTATGACTGCTACATCGTATTTTTCTAGTAGCTTGTCTGCAAACTCTATTGCATTTAGCTCCTCGGGTAGCCATAGGAGTATAAACATTCCTGCAACTGGTCTTGTATGCTTTAGTTGTGGAAGATACTTGTCTAGTGCAGCCATCATTAAGTCTCTCTTCTCCTTATAAGCCTTAATAGCCTTGGCTTTTATTTCATCAAATAACCCCCTCTTTAATACCTCTAGTACTAGATACTGGCATGGAACAGGTGCACACATATCCATTGGTTGCTTACTATACCTTATCTTCTCAATAACCTCAGGAGACGCTTCAAGCCATCCAATCCTAAGCCCTGTCCCCAACACCTTACTGAAGGAGCCAACATAGATTATTCTATCCTCCTTATCTAGTGCACGGAGAGGCTTTACATCAACCTCCTCATATACTAGGTGGTTATAGGCTGTATCCTCAACAACTATCAAGTCATACTTAGAAGCTATTTCTAGCAAGTGTTTCCTCCTATCCATACTCATTGTTATACCAGATGGGTTCTGGCCAGTTGGTATACTATATATTAGTTTAACTAGCCTACCCTCCTCCCTAAGCTTCTTCAAGGTCTCCTCAAGCTTCTCAGTAATCATGCCATTATCATCCATTGGTACACCAACAATTCTTACACCATAGTGTTTCCAACAAAGCAGTGTATTAACATATGATGGGTTCTCAGTAACCACTACATCCCCTGGCTCAAGCATTATCCTGGCAATAATATCTAGGGCTTGGGAACCGCCAACAGTTACAATGATCCTCTCATAACTAGTATCCACGTATTCATGACTCTTCATAAAACCAGCTATGGCCTCCCTAAGATCAAGAACACCCTCTGCAGGAGAATAATTAACTATCCTATTCTCCCTAACAAATATATCTGAGACCATACTAGCATAGATGTCTCTGGGGAGAACATCGGGATCAGGCTCTCCTGCTGCAAACGATATAACAGGCTTTATCCTCGACTTATAAGCGATCTTTGCAACCATCTCCCTGATCGGCGATGGGTACATATAGTTTATACGGCTACTAAAGAACTTCATAAAATCAGGCCTAGGCATACCCACACACCAGAAAACTTTTACCACAATAAACAAAATACTACGTACACAAATATAATTGTATAGGTTAAATCAGATAATTCTAGAAACTAAAACCTCCTATATCTCAGCTAGTAACCCTCTATAACAATTAATAACTCAATCAATTAAATAAATAATGAACCCATTTTACAAAATAAGTTTACCAATTCAAGCAACTATTATTGCAAAGATATTCTTTATTAAGAAGACGCTTTAGTATTTAATTATATTGTCTATTGGCAATTCATTATTTCTTAAGAACTCAATAAATGATGGGTCCCTTGTTATAAAGTATGCTTTCTCATGTAGTGAGACTGCATACAATATGTTATCAAATATATCAGAATGACCAAGTGCTCTAAGCTTTATCGCTGTCTCTAGGTGTTCCTTTTTAGGTGGTACAAGCTCTATATCAACTCCTAGTAATAACGCGGTTATAGCTTCCTTTACTGCATTAGGGATCTCTTCTATCTTTTTCCTATTCATCTCCTTGCCTATTTTAGCTATTAATTCTGGAATTACTAGTAGTGGATATAATAGGTTAACGCCAAATTCTTTCTTAATATTAACTATTGTTTCATATTCTATATTATGGACTCTTATACCAAAAAGCGGGAGTAGGTACGTGGTATCAATAACTGCTTTGTAGTATTTCTTCAGTTCTCTTCAGCCTCACTAACTTTAATGATCTCCTCACTTTCAGCTTCAAACTCGTTAACTGATGTTTCGCTCCAATATTTTCTTTTCTTAAATAATCTAGGAACTGGTTTGAGAATAAGTATATTGCCTCTAACTTCTAGTAAGAGGTTATCACCCTCCTTTAAACCAAGTGTTTTAACTACATTTTTAGGGAGGTATAATGCATACTTTCTTCCTAATCTGACAATCTGACTCAATCAGGCCACCAGTACACTTATTTATCAAGCCTTTTATTAAAGCTTATTGATCATAATAGTATAGCAAAAATATCCGGTTAACCAAATACTGCTAGTTCTTTTACTAGCCTACCTTTCCTGTATCTTTCTAGTTTAAGGTTTCCTGCTATTTCTGGATATGGTTTCCCATCTATGATCCAGTGGGCTATGGCTGTTCCTGTTGCAGGGGCTATCATGAATCCATGGCCGCTGAAGCCTGCTGCAATATATAGGTTTTCATACTCCTCTATAGGCCCTAGTATTGGGTGATGGTCTGGAGTGTTTACATAATATCCTGTCCAGTATCTTAGGATGTTTACATTTGAAAGCCATGGGAAGTATCTTGTCCATACCCGTGTTATCTTGTATAGGAATCTAAGCCTGTTAATTAGAGGGGTATCTGGTTTCTCCGGGATATCTGTACCCATTAAGAAGCCTCCATAAAATGTTTGGACTATATAGCTTGCTGTAGCCCAGTCAACAAGTAATGGTTTAAATGCTTCCTTGAAAGCCTCAGTAATCAATGCATGATGTGGTATATTCTCAAGAGGGATCTTTATATTGATTGTCTTCAATAACTCCTTAGTTCCATAACCTGTAGCCAATACAATATTATCTGCCACTACAACACCCCTGTTTGTTTCAATACCATATACCTTGTCTCTGCTAACTAGGAGTCTTAGAGCCCTTGTTCTAGTATAGAATCTAACCCCCTTCTCCATGAGCCTGTAGGCTGTGTTTAATACAGCCTTAAATGGATCAGCTTTACCGGCAAGAGGATCATGTACTCCAGCATAAACCTCCTCCTCCCTAATAGGGGGTACAAGCTCTTTAATAGTGGGTGGGTCAATGATTCTTGTTGGGATACCGTGTTTGTTCTGAAAACTAACATATTGTTTGAAGCGTTCTAGTTCCTCCTCATTACTCAGGAGCCATACATATCCTCCTCTAAGGTAGTTGAAGCCGTAGATATTTGATAGCCTAAGCCATTCATCAACGCTATACTTCATTAGTTCTACATGTTCTCTACTAGTAAATGATGCCCTAATACCTGTTGCACATCTAAAGGTGCTTCCTGAGCCAAGATAGTTTTTCTCAATAACAACAATGTCCCTTAAACCAAGCTCTACAAGATAATGGGCTGTAAATACTCCTGAAACCCCTCCCCCAACAATGGCTACACTAGCCCTGATCACTCTCTCCACCTCCTTTAAGGAAGTACTTTATAGGTGTAGGAGTTAATGGGGGCCTATACCCTGGTGGGAGAACCTCTTCTACAGGTACACCAAGCTTCCTAGCTAGAATAGATGCAGCAATCGGTATACAATGTGATCCCTGGCAAGGCCCCATACCTATCCTGAGCATCCTCTTCAAAGTCTCTAGATCCCTTGCTCCACGCTCGATAGCCTCAAGTATATCATCTATTGTTACATCCTCACATCTACAGACAATCTTCTTAGCTACTCCTCCACCCATATCCCCCTCACCTCCATTGCATACTCTTTTGGAACCTCTACTGTTACAACCCATGTATTGTTATAGCTCCATACCTTGACAACCCTTCCAGCCCCAAGAACCCTGCCATCCCGGGATAAGAGCTTTACAGTCATATTCTTCCTAGGTGGTGGATAGAACTCGTGGGGAAGAGTAACATAGGCTTTATCTCCATACTTAGATAGGTCTACAACAAACAATGCTAGTCCTGGACAATAAGCTACACATACACCACATCCAATACACTTGTCCCAGTCTATTCTCGGGATACCATAGATCTTGTCCATACTGATTGCCTTGAAGGGACATGCATCAACACATATATTACAAGGTATCTCCTCAGGACACTCAGCAATGACTACTGGGCCCTTTTTAAGCCTCTCTCTTGAAGGCATTAAACCAAGTCTCTCTAGTTCACCAACCTTGATTACCCCTGTCTCCCTAAACCCCATATAGAGCTACACCCCTCCAAATTTTTTCCCCCTAATAAGCATCATTTCTTCTTCAGAAACAGTTGCCTTTAACTTGCCAGCTCTAGCCCTTGATACAACAGGTGACAACCTATATTCATCCCATAGGTAGCTGAGGAGCTTCTCTCTTCTCTCAACAGCCTCCTTACTGCCATAGCCAAGCTTTATAGCAGCAGATAACGCAGCTATCTCGCCCTCAATAAAAGCAGTAGTAGCCTCTTCTATACCAGAGGCGTCTCCTGCTACATAAATGTTCTCTATACTTGTCTCCAAGTACCGTGTCCGAATAGGTGTAAAACCACCCAGCTCTGGTATCCACTTTAATACAGCTCCTGCTTGGGAGAAGAACCTTGTATCAGGTGTTAGCCCGATCGATATAAGTACTAGATCTACATCAAGCTTTTTCTCAGAACCCCCTATTGGTCTATAGTTTTCATCAACTCTTGTTATAACTGCAGCTTCAACTCTATTCTCTCCAATAGCCTTGACAATAGTATGCCTAGTTAATATCGGTACACCATACCTCCTAAGCTTAGCTGCATGAACAAACCATCCCCCGATCCTTGGCATGATCTCTACAAGAGCCTCCACTTTGACACCAGCCTGGAGGAGCTGGTAAGCAACAATAAGCCCTACATTACCTGCTCCAACAACCAGTGCTTTATCGCCAGGCCTTACACCATACTCGTTCATAAGTGTCTGAGCACCACCAGCACCCATTACCCCTGGGAGATCATTGTTTTCAAACAGCAAGCCCTTCTCCATCGCACCTGTTGAAGCAATAACTGCATCTGCCTTAACAACAAGATTTAATGGCTTAGGATACTTGACTGCAACACCAACAACTTTGTTGTCGAAGAAGCCATAGGCCTCACTACTCCTATAAACCCTTATCCTTGGATGCTCCAGCACCTTCTTGGAGAGCTCTTCTGCAACCTGAAACCCTCGCTTTCCACCAAAGTATTCTTTTGAACCAAAGAACTTATGGGTTTGTTTAACAAGTTGTCCGCCAAGCCGGTAATGGCTATCAACAAGAACCACATCCATACCCTGATCAGCGGCAGTTAATGCTGCCTTAAGCCCGGCAGGCCCGCCGCCAACAACAAGGAGATCTGTCTCAATATTAACTGTTTCAACAGGCTCAACATCCTCTACCCTAGGTATCTCCGCCAAACCCCTCTGCCTCTCAACCCTAATCCCTTCCCTCACAGGCTCTATACATATCCTCCTATTAGGAACACCATCAACTACTGCAAAACAGCTACTGCATTTACCGATCATACAAAAAGCTCCACGAGGCCTACCCAGCTTCTTAGACCATGTAAAAACCCTAACCCCTATAGCATAGAGTGCTGCAAGAACACTCTCCCCCTCATAAGCCTCAACAACCCTACCCTCGAAATAAAACCTTACCCTCCTACCACGCTTAAACCTGATAATAGGGTGTTCATAGATTCTATAATCAATCTCCAACTAAAACAATCACCAATTAGTAATTATGTATAATGCTCAAGGAAAAAAGGTTTACCTGCAGATAACATGATAAATTAGTGGGATTAGAGTGTAAACTTTTTATCTAATTAATTATTATTTTGAAATAGGTGGTATGTTAGATGAGAGGATTCTTGACCCGAAGACTACTAACAATAGCTATATCAATTATACTGGTTACATCGATATTCTCTCCAATAT
>JAGGXK010000066.1 GCA_021163115.1 Desulfurococcales archaeon
ACCACGTCTACATTTTCTTTAACCGTAAAACCTTCCGGGTTATAGTTTATAAAAACCTTGAGATCCTTAATTCTAACAAACATCTTATACTTCACCAAATCTCGATATCTGCAACAAGATCTGGGAAATTCTATATTATAGTTTCTTTAGTATAATCTGATCAATAATCTTTGGCTCTATATTAATATAGTATCTTCCTCTATCTATTTTTACAACAATTCCTTCAAGAGGGTTAACTGGGGGATCAGGGAGATTAGGATCAGGTTTATAGCGGCCTATATATGTCCACTTGATCCTGCTTGTCCCAGATCTTTTTCCAATATATTTTATTCTATACCAATATCTCCCATAATAGATGTATTTAACAGGGATCCCTGTTCGCGATTTTTTAACAACTATATGGACTGGTTTTAAATAATATCCTTTTCCAGAAATAAGCTTATTATAATCATAGAGAGCTTTTCTATACTTATCTAGAACTCTATCCAGGAGAGTTATGACACCAAGGTTTGTTTTATAGTACCTGGTATACTTGATCAAAAGGGGTCAGCCCATGGGAGTTTCTTCATTATTCCGGGGCTTTTTAGTCTTCATCCCTAGATTATGGTTTTATTGACAGAGTATTTATTTTATTCTATTTTTACTCTTACTCCCTTCGATACAGGTCTTACATAGAGTATTCTCTTTACATGTTCTTCTATAATACTAACTATCTGTGGAGCTTTCTTGATATGGCAGAGTATTATTACTGAGCCGCCGAGTCCTGCTCCAGTAATCTTTGCTCCCAGTGCTCCAGATCTAGTTGCCTTATGCACTATAACTTCGGTTTCAGGTATTGCTACACCTATTGATACGAGGAGGCCATGGTTTATATTCATTAGATCTCCGAGGAGCTTTACATCACCCTTCCTTAAGGCCTTTATAGCCTCTTTAACCAAGATCCCTGCAACATCATATACTTTCTTCATAATCCTCGTTCTCCGCCTATATAGATCTAGAACTTTTTCAACAGCAACCTTTGTTGAACGTTCTATACCCGTGTCAGCAACAAGGAGTATATAGTCTTCAGGCCATTTAACACGTATTCGTCTAAATCTCTTGTTTTTCTGATATACTATGAACCCTCCGTATGTAGATATTGTATTGTCTATACCGCTTGGTTTTCCATGAACTATTTTTTCTGCCTCAAAAGCTATTCTTGATACAAGTTCTCTGGAGTAATCTATACCTAGATGCCTGAGGAGTGCAGCAGTAAAGGATACAGAGACTGCTGCTGAGGAACCCATTCCACTTGCTACTGGTATATTTGAATCTATAACTGCATGGAACCCTTTTACAGGCTTTATCTTACCCACAATCTCTGTTATTTTAAGAAGAGGCTTAAGCGGACCAGGCTCCTCTTCACCACTATACTTTATCCCCAGGTTCTTGGATTCTATGATAATTCTATTAGAGGACTCTATACAGGTTTTTGCATAAACATCTACAGCACTAGCTATAGCAGGCTTCCCTAATACAACAAAATGTTCTCCAAACCATATAATCTTCCCTGGAGCATAGGCACAGACCCTAGGCATGGAATACACCTAATACCCTTCTAACAAGATCACTAAGAAGAATATAGTAGATAAGTTTTACAACCCCCACAACTATTAACTAGATACAAAAACCTTAAAGGTGTAGTAGATTTGGCTCAACAACCTCAGCAGTCTAGGAAACCAGCCACCACGATTTTCTCACTTATAGGCGAGGCCAAGAAAAGGCTAAGGAGTATTAAACATAAGATAATGGTTCTAAGTGGTAAGGGTGGTGTTGGAAAAACCTTTATCTCATCAATGCTTGCCCTAGCTCTTGCTGAGAAAGGCTATAAAGTTGGAATACTTGATGCAGATATCCATGGCTCATCAATTCCAACAATATATGGTTTAAAAAATATGAGGCTATATGCAAATGAAGAAGGTATAATACCTGCTGCTGGCCCCCTTGGAGTAAAAATTATTGCAACTAATCTCCTACTAGATTCACCAGATATACCGATTGTTTGGAGAGGCCCATTAAAGTCAAGAGCTATTCTTGAGTTTCTATCTAAAGTTGTATGGGGTGAAATGGACTACTTAGTAATAGATCTTCCTCCGGGTACAGGGGATGAAGCTATAACTATTGTACAGACTATAAGTGATCTAGATGGGGCAATAATAGTTACAGCACCAAGTATGTTGTCTGAAACAATTGTCGCTAAAGCAATAAACTTTGTTATCAAGAATAGAGTTCCACTGCTAGGTATTGTTGAAAATATGAGCTACTTTAAGTGCCCGAAATGTGGGACTATTTACTATCTACTAGGTAAGGGTACAGGCGAGGAGCTGGCAGCGAAGTATAATACTAGACTGCTAGCAAAGATCCCGCTTGACCCACTTATAGGAGAGGCCGTTGATAAAGGTATTCCATACCTTATTGAATACCCTGATGGCGATGCTGCTAAGGCTATAAAGGATCTAGCAGTTAAAGTTATCGCCTTTATTGAGAAAAAAGAAAGGATCTAGAATTCCATGGGTTATTGATAAAAAGTCATATTAGACAATTTTAACTATTCTAATACAATATTACTCTATATTATTGTGGTTTAGATTGAAATTATAAATACCCCATACTAAGAATTAGTATCTATGGACAACTGCCTGGATACTACTACTGGCTAGTATATCGGTGAACTGTTATGGCATATAATGAGAAGGAACCTACATGGCTTATCCTTAAAAAAGCTGCTACAGAGCTTGTAGAACTTGGCAGAATATCATTTTCTAGACGCGAACTAATAAATTATGCTAAAAAACATGTTGATCCAGAAAAACCAGAGTCCAGCCTTGACTTCGAAGTAGATCTTGTAACTGTAAATGGTAGTAGTAAGGATAAGTATAAGGATCCAGAGAAGCTCTTCCTATTCAGAATAGGAAGAGGAAGATATACATTATATGATCCAGAGCTCCATGGACCTCTTGAGAAATACCTTGAAATATCTTCTGGAATACCAACTAGGAGATACGTCTTAAGGAATGTTGCTGATAGCTTAAAATCAAGAGGTTATAGTATTCATGAAGTAAAGCCTACCGGGAAAGCTATTGTTCCGGATCTCATAGCTACGAGTGATGGAGAAAAAATAGGTGTATGGGTTATAGATCCTGCCAGCGATCAGAAGACCCAGTTAAGAACATTAGCATACAGTATTGGATCAGCTATTATAACAAGGCCACAATACAATTGGGTAATGATCATTGTCCCACCAGATATTGTTGGAGTAATTCCCCAAGGTATGAGGAATGTACTTGAAAAGAATGGTATACATATAGCATTAATTGAGGAAGAAAGAAGATATACAGTAAAGCTCTAGTAATATTAACCAGTTCTTAGTAATAGGAGGCAAAGACGGATTTGTTCTATTGCCCAAACTGCGGCTTCAAGATATATATGCCGAGACTTAGATGTCCTAGATGCAACTCCATACTCTATGCAGAACATGGTTTTTCATGGTCTATAGACAACACTATGAAGGGTATATGGAGGTTCAGATCGCTTCTCCCGTCATTTAAGGTATATAATACATTAGGAGAGGCCTTTACTCCTTTAATAGAAAGTAAGAATATTAGTAAGGAACTGGGTTTAAAGAATCTATACTTTAAAGATGAAGGAAGAAATCCTACTGGAAGTTTTAGAGACAGGGCTGCAGCCCTTATAACATCACATGCATATAGCAATGGTTTCAAGGAGCTTGTATGTGCTACTGATGGAAACATGGGAGCTAGTCTAGCTGCTTATGCTGCTAGATTAGGGCTTAGGGTAAAAGCCATTGTTCCTAGAAATGCTGATTACGGAAAGATAATTATGATGAAAGCATTAGGTGCAGAAGTTATAGAACATGGAGAAACACTTGATGATGTATATGGTTATGTAGATACCATGTGTAGGGAGAAAGAGCTATACAATGCTACTAGTGAATCAAATCCATTAGGCATTGAAGGCCTTAAAACCATAGCTTACGAACTCCTCCTAGATCTTGGGAAACTACCAGATACAATAATTATACCCATAGGTTCAGGTTTAACACTATACTCGATATACTATGGACTAAGAGAAATGATTGAACATGGGATAACCCAGTCCTACCCAAAGCTTATAGGAGTACAGCCCTGTAATAATACGTATCTTGCAGAAAAACTAGGCATTAAACCACGAAAATGTCGAGGCAGGAAAACAGTAATAATAGGGCTAGCCTACGAGTTCCCTCCACTTGCTAAGGAAGTGATAGAAGCAATAAAAGCTACTAAAGGTACTCTAGTACTAGTTGATAACCTAGACATTATTGAAGCAGCTAAAAAGCTTGCACTATATGAAGGAATATTTGTTGAAGCAGCTGCAGCAACTACAGTATCTGCTCTTCAACAACTTGTAGGAGAATATCTTGAAAAAGATGAAACTGTAGCTGCATTGCTTACAGGACATGGATTAAAATCTTTTAACCAATACATTATACCATCAAGACGTAGACGAGTATCCAAGGTATTCTTCCCATCAGATACAAAGTATGAGATAATTAGGTTATTGGCTAAAAAACCAGGTATAAAGGGTTATACTATATGGAAGGAACTTGGTTTACAGATAAGTGTTCAAGCAATCTACCAGCATCTAAATAGTTTAGAGAAAAAAGGTATCATAAGGCCTGAATATAGAATGGGTAGTAAGGTATACT
>JAGGXK010000067.1 GCA_021163115.1 Desulfurococcales archaeon
CAAGGCTTCTACTAGAACAAATAATATCTAAGGAGTCAGAGAAAAGAAGGCTAAACCTAGACACTATAAGGAATAATATTAGGGGATATAGAGATAAGGTATATACCCACATAGATGTTGTTAGAAAAATTGCTTCTGGAGAAGCAGATATAGGTATAGCTATTAAATGGGTTGCTGAGACATATAAGCTTCCATTTATTCATATAACATGGGAGGACTTCGACTTTATCACAAGAGCTGATAAGGTAGAGTCAAAGAAGATCAAGGAGTTTATAAACACTCTTAGAAGCAGAGAATTTAAAGAAATATTAGACGAGTTCTCTGGATACAAGTTATGTAAGGATATGGGCAGTATTATCTATATTAAATAAATTATATCAACTACGTATAATATATTTCTTATAATTCATAGAGGAAAACATTTTATCTTTTATCCGATAATAGTTAAAACATGCTTCAACACCAATCCATGCATGGTGGAGAAGTATGAGTAAAGCTATTGGTTTAGCAATAACTATAGCCATTATCTTAGCAGCTTCTATTGCTGTATACATGTTATATGGTCCTAGAGAGAATATTAGCTTGAAAATTTTTACCGCTGGCTCATTAAAGCTTCCTCTGGAGCGTGTTGGATCGATTTATAGAGAGAAATATGGTATAGACTTTGATATAGAACCAAGTGGTAGTGTTGAAGTTGTTAGAAAGGTTACTGATCTTGGTAAAACACCTGATGTTGTCGCTGTAGCTGATTATAGGCTTATAGAGAAGTATCTTGTACCAAATTATACAGACTGGTATGTTGCTTTTGCATCCAATGAACTGGTGCTAGCTTATACAAGTAACTCCAAGTATGCTGATGAAATTGCTTCTAATCCAGATAAATGGTATGAGATACTTGCAAGACCTGATGTTAAATGGGGTTTCTCTGACCCCAATAAGGATCCATGTGGATACCGTGCTACAGGGATAATTGTTTTAGCTGGAATATATTATAATGACTTCTCTATACCTACAGAGCTGTTGTTTAGCAAGACAAACATGTATTTTGAAGTAGAGAATGGTGTCTACCACGTCTATGTACCTGCTTCACTTAATGTAAAAGCAGGTGATCTTGTTATACGTCCTAAAAGCGTTGATCTTATATCATTGCTTGAAAGCGGTTCTATAGACTATGCTTTTGAGTATAAGAGTGTTGCTATCCAGCATAATCTAAGCTATATAGAGTTGCCTAGGGAGATAAATCTAGGGGATCCCGGGCTTGATGATTTTTATGCAAAGGTTGTTGTTCATATACTAGTTGGTTCTTCTAAGGAGACAGCAATCCCTATGAAGTCGATCGTCTATGGTGTAACTATTATAAAGGATGCACCTCATCCAAAGGAGGCCGCAGAGTTTTTGAAGCTATTGCTTAGTGATACTGGGAGAGAAGTATTTAAGGAAATGGGGCAGTCGTTTCTAGATGAACCAATATACTATGGTAATGTACCGGAGGAGTTGGGGAAGTAAAGCTATGCTTGCCAGGGCTAGAGGGGTTGAGAGTTTTTTACTCACAATAGCTATTGCTTCATCGATAATAGTGTTTTTCCTTCTATCACCAATAATTGCCTTGTTCCTTATGCTTGATCCCCGTGTTTTTAGGGAGTCATGGTTTACTGATCCGGTATTGTCTAGTGAGGCTTGGTCAGCATTATTCTTGACTATCCAGGCATCCCTCTTGTCTACCACGGTTCTCTGTATCCTAAGTATACCGTTGGCCTACCTGCTTGCTAGGAAGAGTTTTCTTGGTAAACAAGTTGTTGAGGGGCTTATAGATATACCATTGATGATCCCCCATGCTGTTGCAGGTATTATGGTTCTTGTAGCCTATGGTAGGAGGGGGGTGTTGGGCTGGCTTACATCAAGTCTTGGGGTTGCAGTAGATGATAGTTTCTGGGGCATAGTAGCTGTTATGATGTTTGTATCAGCCCCTATAATGGTTGATACGTTAAAGCTTGGGTTTAAGAGTATTGATGAATCTATAGAGCTTGTTGCAAGAAGCCTTGGAGGTAGTTTATGGACTGTTTTCCGTAGAATAACACTCCCATTATCTATACCCAGTATTCTAACAGGCTACATACTCTCATGGGCTAGAGCTGTTAGCGAGGTTGGTGCAATACTTATTGTAGCCTACTACCCCAAGACAATAAATGTTCTTGTAATAGAGTGGTTTAACACCTATGGACTACGCTATGCAGTATCACTATCAATAGTTCTCGTACTACTATCGCTTATTGTATTCATTGCTACAAGGATGGTGTTTAGGAAATGATTGTTGTAGAAGACCTTGTGGTAAAACTAGGAGACTTTACCCTAGAGATCCCTAGGCTTGAGGTTAGGGATAGAGAATACCTTGTAGTAATGGGGCCTAGTGGTGTAGGTAAGACAGTATTCCTTCTAACGCTCGCAGGATTCTTCACCCCCATGAGAGGGAGGATACTAGTTAATGGAAGAAACATAACCAGATACCCTCCTGAGAAGAGAGGGTTTACACTAATCCCCCAAGACTATGGCTTATTCCCCCACATGACTGTTTATGAAAACATCGCCTTCGGGCTAGAGGTTAGAGGGTTCAACAAGAAGGACGTTAGGGATAGAGTAGAGTGGATTGCAGAGGTTCTTGAAATAAAAAACATCCTTGGCAAAAAGCCCAGGGAACTAAGTGGTGGTGAACAACAGAGAGTAGCACTAGCAAGAGCACTAGTTGTTAAACCAGAGATCATACTGCTTGACGAGCCCTTCAGCAACCTCGATCCCAGAAGGAGAGCAGGGGCTAGAGAATTTATTAAAGAACTAAGGAAGAAACTAGGGTTTACAGCAATCCATGTAACCCACGACCTAGTTGATGCAGTTGAGCTGGGTGATAGGATAGCATATATGGAGTCTGGGAGGCTTCTAGGAGTATATGGTGTAGAAGAGTTTCTAAAATCACCATATGCGAGGCCATATATAGATAATGTGAAGGCCCTTGTAAAATTCCTTAGATAACTATTTTAATAATCATCCTAGCTACATTATATCACCATCATTAGGAATATTAGAGAATATCTAGAGAATAGTACACTAGGTGGCCTTGGAATGGGCCTTAGTGTTGAGGAGAAGGAGAGGATCCTGAAGGCTATTGAGGAGGATCGTAGCTTTAGGTATGCATTGATGGGTTTACTGGGTTATAGAGAGATCCTTGATAGATTTGCTAAACTAGAGGAGAGACAACAGAAACTGGAAGAAAGACAACAGAAACTGGAGGAAAGGTTTGCTAAGTTAGAGGAGAGATTTGCTAGGCTAGAAGAAAGGCAACAAAGACTAGAAGAAAGATTTGCTGAGCTTGAGAAAAGGTTTGTTGAGCTAGAGGAGAGGCAACAGAGGCTGGAAGAGAGGATGATTAGGCTTGAGAAGCTTGTTACAACTATTGCCCATAGGTTTGGCGTTATTACTGAGAAGTCTTTCCGTGAAGCATTTAGCAATATACTATCTAGGTATTTTGGCGCTACTGCTAGTAAGTGGAGTGTATGGGATGAGGAGGGTATAGTGTTTGGCTATCCAACAGTAGTTGATGTAGATGTTGTTGTAAAGGATAAAACCCATATACTTATAGAGATTAAAAGCAGGGTTGATCCAGAGGATGTATACAAGCTCTACAGGATAGGGAGGCTATATGAGAAGAAGACAGGAGTAAAGCCTAAACTAGCAATCATAGCAGGATTTATAACAAGAAAAGCAATGGAATCATCAACCAAGCTAGGCGTAGATATCTACAGCTATATTGAAGAAGAGGAATGAGATTACCTCTCAGATCCCATACCTAGGCTGTTCCGGAGTTGCGTAATTTTTAATAACTGGTGGTGGCTTCTGGTTGCTTGGTGCTGGAGCTCATGGCTTCTACCTAGATGTGTGGGGCGTGGCGTTCCCCGCGAACAGGGCCCATGAAGC
>JAGGXK010000031.1 GCA_021163115.1 Desulfurococcales archaeon
GTATTACATAGATATCACTAATATTGAATATGTTATTTAATCTAGTGTATTCTTCTATATTCTTTTTAATATATTTACTGAACCTACAGTTCCTCATTATGCCTGGGTAGGTTTTATTTTTATATAAGATCGCATTCATGAACCCCTTTAAACTCTTTTCTTGCGGATAAAGATGTCTCAACTTATAACCATTGAAACAAATACAGGTGAAAGGTACTCTAACTAATAGATGTGTATCTATTCTTATACCATGAGATACAATTAGCGTGTAAAGAGCTATTCTAGAGAGTTTATCAACTAAGTTATCTTTATTCCTTATATCTGTTATAAAGAATCTAAGTGGGGGGATCATATTCTAGCTCCAAACTGTAGCTTCTCTAACAGATCTTTTCTTCTTTTAAGTTGTTTAGCAAGTTTCTTTATGGCTTGATATTGTTTGATGAGCTCTTTTACATCACTTGGTTCAACACCGGCTCCAATAGCTATTCTACGTATCCTTGATCTATCAAGTATTTCCGGGTTATTAAGCTCTTCATAGGTCATTGAATTAATTATTGCAAGCCACTTCTTTATTTTCTGCTCAGCTTGTTTAGCCTCAATATCCATGTTAAAAGGCATTTTTAGGCTTAACCCAGGTATCATTGAGAGTATTTTTCTCAATGGCCCCATTTTTCTAAGGCTCAGTAGCTGTTTGTATATAAGTCTCATAGTTATTTTGCCTGAAAGAAATTCTTCAACATCTTTTTCCGTAAACTCTATTTTTGTCCTTCGAACTTTTTCAACAAGCCCCTCTATATCCCCTATACCCAAGATTCTTGCTACAAATCTTGGAGGCTTAAATACCTCTAGCTCATCTATTTTCTCGCCTGTTCCAACAAATTTTATTGTAGCACCAGTTACTGCAACAGCAGATAGTGCTCCTCCACCTTTTGCTGTTCCATCTAACTTTGTTATAGTAATTGTACCTATAGGTGTTGTTTCATGGAATTTTCTAGCAACCTCGTATGCTTGTTGCCCTATGGATGCATCAATTACAAGCATTACTTCATCAGGCTTTATCTTAGAGGCTATTTCCCTCATCTCCTTTAATAGATCTTCTTCTTTATGGTGTCTTCCAGCTGTATCAACAATTATTATATCAAATCCTTTTTGTTTAAAGAACTCTACACCCCTTCTAGCTATCTCTATAGCATCCTTTGAGTTTGGTTCACCATAGACTGGGATACCAGCTTTCTCACCTAATTGTTTAAGTTGGTCATACGCTGCAGGCCTATATGTATCAGCTGAGACAAGGCCTACTCTATATCCATCAAGTTTGTAATAATAAGCAATTTTTGCTGCTGTAGTAGTTTTACCGCTTCCTTGCAGGCCAACAAGAAGGATAACCCATGGCTTCTTGGGAGGTTTTATTTCAGGAGATTTTTCTCCCCCAAATAACTTTATGAGCTCCTCATATACTATTGTTATAAGCCATTCTCTCCTACTTACACCCGGCGGAGGCTCCTCTTTTAATGCACGTTCCTTTATTCCCCTAGTTATGCTAAGGACTACCCGGAGATTAACATCAGCTTTTATAAGCTCCTTCTGGAGCTCCTTGATAAATTCTTTAACGCTTTCTTCATAGCTTTTCCCGCTTTTAAGAAACCTTAATAAAGCATTCCTTACGCCTTCTAACACCATTTTCAAGACACTTCTCTCAACTTATCCCTCTAACTACTATTTGTAAAGCCTTATATAATCTAACCAGTAGCTTGTATAGTTATGTTCATACTAAGAGGAAAGTATATGGTGAGGCTATACTATTGCTTCTCCGGTGCTTTTATTGAAGAAATGAATCTTCCTTTCATCAAGTATTATATAGATCTGCTGGCCTGGAGTCAACTGTATTTCAGGAGAAGCCAGCGCTTTAATAATTGTATCGTTGACTTTTATATTAACTACCATATCCCTACCTAGGGGTTCAACAACATAGACTATACCCTTTATCGCATTAGGGGCCTTGGTTGTTACAAGCTTTATATGCTCAGGTCTGAAACCTAAGATCGCTTCTTCAGTTTTTGATGAAATCATTTCACCTAAAGACCTATGGATCTTGAGTTTAAATACACCAGAGTCAAAATAATACTCCCCATTAACCTCCATTATGCTTCCTTCAATAAAGTTCATGGGCGGATTACCGATAAATCCTGCCACAAAGATGTTTGCTGGCTTATCATAAAGTATATTTGGTTCAGCATACTGCTGTAGCTTCCCTTGATTCATGACAGCTATACGGTCAGCCATAGACATTGCTTCAACCTGATCATGAGTAACATAGATTGTTGTAACTTTGAGCTCCTTCTGAAGTCTCTTAAGCTCTGCCCTCATGTATATCCTAAGCTTTGCATCAAGATTACTAAGGGGCTCATCTAGGAGTAGTACATCAGGTTCTTTTACTAAAGCTCTAGCTAATGCTACTCTTTGTTGTTGTCCGCCTGATAACTGGCTAGGTTTTCTATCTAGTAGGTTATCGATTCTTAGAAGCCTTGCAACTTTAACTACTTTTTCATGTATTACATGTTTTGGGGTTTTCTTTAGTTTTAATGGAAATGCTATATTATTATAGACTGTCATATGTGGATATAGTGCATAGCTTTGAAAAACCATTCCTATATTACGATCCTTAGGCGGCAGATCAGTTATATCCTCGTTATCAAAGTATATCCTGCCTTTCGTTGGCTTGTATATTCCAGCTATCATTAATAGCGTTGTTGTTTTCCCACACCCACTTGGGCCCAAGAGTGCTACAAATTCTCCATCCTTTATCTCCAGGTTTAGATTATCTACAGCTCTTACTTTTCCAAAATACTTTGATACCTCTTTTAATACAACCTTTACCATAATTACCCGCCCTCCGTATAAATAGAGATCATCCCTTTACACCACCTACATATATTCTTAGAAGAAGCTTTTGAGATGTACTGAAGAATATTATCGTTGGTATTGTAAAGAATAGGCCTAATGCAGCTAGCAGGCCCCAGTCAACCATCTTATATTCTCCTATCATATGATATATGAGAACCGGTAATGTATAGTATGCTTCATCTTTAACATAAGTAAATACTAGGAGGAATTCTGACCAGCCTGATAGGAACGAGAATATCGATATAGCTCCTATACCGGGCAAGACTAATGGTAAGACTATGCTTCTCCAGAGCCTCCATCTAGTACACCCATCTACTAGGGCAGCCCACTCTACATCCCATGGTATTGCATCAAAGAATCCCTTTATTATCCATGAAGCCATAGGTATTTCAAGCCCTGCCTTTACAAGTGTTATACCCAATAATGTTACATAGCCTTTACCGTAGAGACCTAGCTTATTTAGTATAATGAATAATGCTATTAACAATATAACACTAGGGAATGCATGTAAGGCTATAATAAACTTCATCATTCCGGTACGTCCCGCAAACTCCATCCGCGATAAGGCATAGCCTCCAAGAGTACTTATTAATACTACAATACCTGATACTCCTAAGGCGATCAGTAATGTATTAATTGTTATAGGCCATATGTTCGGATAGGTTTTCAAGCCCATCTTTAGTGGTGACCATAGGAATCTCCAGTTATTTAGTGTAAATCCTAGTGGAATTATACCCAGGTTTACCTTTGGGCTGAAGCTCTGCATGATTAGCCAGAGATACATTATCCATACAGGGATCAATGGGATTACTGCAACAACTATTACTATTAAGTACTTTATTATACTTCTAAGGAGAGCTTTTGTTTTTCTTGATTCTATTCTATATCTGGGTAGACTTAACATTGTTTACACCTCCACCTTACTTGGAGCCATGAGCCTGCTAAAGCCGAAGAGTTTAAAGTATATCAGGATCAAGGCTATTCCTACAACAACGAGTACAACCGAGATCGCTGATGCATAGCCGTATTGGTATTCACTAAATGCTTTTGAGTAAGAGTATAGAGCCCATACCATAACTCCTGCAGCCCTAGCTATTCCAGCATATCCTCCCCCGCCGCCAGCACCCCATATGAGTAATATTTGTTCATATGATGCTAGTAGACTTAAGGTCTGCCATGCAACTACAAAGAATATAGGCCATTTAAGTAATGGTATTATTATGTGTCTAGCTACTTGGAATTCGTTTGCACCGTCAACTAAGGCTGCATTTATTAGATCGGGAGGTATGGATTTTATTGCAGCCGTATATACGATCATTCCAAAGCTTGCACCAATATATCCATTAACCATTATCATTAGGATCTGTGAATATGGTTTATCCAGTAACCAGCTTTGGGGAAGCATCTCCTTTGGTATACCAGCTAGTGAGAGGAGAGTGTTTAGCATACCATATCTCGGATCTATGAACCAGTTCCACATAAGTGCATAAATTACTCCAGGTGTAATTCTAGGTAAAAGCCATGATACTCTAAGAAATAGTGAGAGATAGTCATGTTTTAGGAAATATGCTATAGAAATAGATAATATGAGGGAGTAAAAGGCATTTATTGCAAGTACGCTTACAACATAAATGATCGTGATCTTTAATACTTCAGGTAAATACGGATCTCCACCAAAGAATATTTTTTCAAAATTTTCCAGAGTGATATGTACTTCAGGGGTAAAGAAGTCTCTTATAAAGGCTAGAAAGTTCTTTATTGATAAATCTGTGAATCCCAGGTATAGCGTTAGTGCCACTGGAGCAACCCAGGAAAGTATTATGAATATAATCACTGGGGTTAGAAAGAGCCAGGGAATAATCTTCTTCATTACCGCCCTCGTAATCCTCATAAGCACCCTGCACCCCTATGAAGGACTATAAGGATGCAACCAATATGAAGTTGGGTTTGAGGGGAGTAAGTAAGGAGTTTAAAAAATATCTCTGTTTAATCCCTAATAATTATGTCGTCACCTAGTTCCGACTTTAATATTGAGACCATCTCATCTAAGGCTTGCTCAGGAGTTGCCTCGCCTTTTTCAACCTTTGTTATAGCGTTTATCCATGCATCTTTATATGCACTAAATCTTGGATGTATTGGCTCAAATGATGTATACTCCAGCATGTATGCTACTTCACGGTGGAACTTTGATTGTTTGTAATATGGATGATCCACTGTTGTCATTCTTACAGGGAGGTGGCCGCTATCTACTGCGTGCTTGGCATCTAGTGGTGCAGAGGTTGCTAGAACTATTAGGAGAAATGCTAGTTCTGGGTACTTTGACTGGGATGTTACATAGTATATGTATGGGCTTGACAAGGTCATTGGTTTCAGCCCTGGCTCTGGGGCTGGTACCAGCGCAAACCCTATGTTCTCCCATTCATAGTCTTCAGTTAGGTTACCTAGTTGTTCATGGTATGGTACTCTCTGCCACTCACTCCAATGCCATGTACCGCCGAACCAAAATAGTACTCTTCCATTAACAAAGTCGCTATGTATGTTTCTCCAGCTGGTACCGATCATTGTTGTTGGAAGGACTTTATCTTCCTGTGCCATCTTGTAAAGCATTTGAAGCTCCTTAAGCATTGCTGATTTTACGAGGACAAGCTTTCCTGTATCAGGATCCTGTAGTACTCCACCGTATTGATAATACATTATTTCAAATGGTGTTCCTCCAAAGTTTGGTCTATGGTAGAATCCCCATTGTACAAGACCTTTTGCCTGCGCCTCCTTGGCTATCTGAATTAGATCTAATAGTGTTATTTCTCCAGTTCTTATTTTCTCAGGTAGGGCTTCTATTTCTTCCTCAGTCCAGCCTAGCTGTCTTAGTACGTCTTTTCTAAAGTATAATGGTCTTGCTTCTGTATCCTGTGGTATACCCCATATCTTCCCTTTATATGTTACGCTATTCCATAGCACAGGATATACGTCCTCTAGGAGATCCTTATACTTGTTTATGTAGTCATCAAGGGGTATTATATAGCCTCCTTCAGCTAGCTCGGCAAGATTCTTCATTGCAATAATGTCTGGTGCTTCACCAGCTGCAAACGCTGCTGTTAGCTTGTCCATATAGTCGCTTCTAAAGAACTGTTTTTCAACATTAATCCTTACTCCTACACCAGCTGTTTCAAGCATTCTATTAAGCATGTTTGCTGCTCTCTCGATATTGTCTACTCTAGTAGTGTCTACAGGTGATCCTGAAGCCCACACCTTTATAGTAACCATCCCTGTCTCCCCTACAGTCCTGGTTACTGTCTGGATTATTGTCTGGGTTAGTGTCTGAGCTCCTTCTGTTGGAGTAGGAGTTGGCTTAATTAAGTATCCTATTCCTATTCCTACAAGCAACCCTATGATCAACATTATGATCATAGTAACAGATGTACTGACAGCTAACATTCTTTTGTGCGCCACAATGGATCACCATATTGTTATAGAATAGAGAAGTTTGTATAAAAATTTAACCTTAACAATTAATTATTGAATTGGAATCTTTATCTGGAGAAGTTATATA
>JAGGXK010000058.1 GCA_021163115.1 Desulfurococcales archaeon
CCCAATAGCGTTGAGGGATATAGAAAGACACACAAAGACACAGAAAGCCATAATCTAATGTTTCTGCCCCATTGATCCACATGTTGAGCCTATGAGGTTCCTGAGACTATTTGATTTCGGGCTCTCAGGATACTCTCCATCAAGAACAATGGCTAAAGCTGTTGGCGGGGAATACTTGTTGCCTACAATAGCTACACCCATGGACTCATATACCCCACGAGCCTCAGCGAAGAAGTTATCGGTAAAGCAACAAATTCTATTGTAGCGCCATCAGTCCTCCTATACATAACACCTCCTTCAGTAAGAATAGTAGGGGTTTACGGAGCTAGGATAACAGGCTTCGAGATCATAGGAGATAAACTAGTTATAGCAACCAATACAATGGCTAACCTAATGAGATATGATTCAACTCCAATAGATGCAGGCTATAGGGGATTCATTATAGAAGACCATAGTATACTTAACCGGCAACCACCACCTATAGTATTCACTATACGTGGATGGATGGTTGGAGATAATATATTTGGTGGAATACCACTGGAAGGCTATAGAGAACCCTTTATCGAGATCTATTCAACGAAAGATAATACTTTAAAGATATACTCCTACAACCTAGACCTACCACCAATAGAGCCCTATGTAGATACATTTAGTATAAAGAAGGGAAGAAACACAATTGATCTATCAATGTTTAAGGGAAGCATTGTATCCTTTAAACTGTTTGAAGAGGATCAAGGACTTCTTGCTAGAATAAAATTAATGTAGCTATAAATACTCTGTCTTCACACCACGATCTATATTAACGATCCATCCCCTACAGCCCCCCGCATCAAGCCCTGCTTCTAAGATCTTCTTGGTATCAACATCTTTTCTAGTAAGACAGATAACTGAGCCCCCAAGGCCTGCACCACTAAGTTTTGCCCCTAGACATCCATTATCAATAAGTGTTGAAGCAATATTGTCTAGCACTGGAAGGCTTACATCATAGTAGTCTCTTAGAAGCATATGTTGATAATTCATTACTAGACCAACAATACCCAATACATCATGGTCCCTTACGGCATCAGCGATATTTCTTGGATCAAACCCCTTTAAAGCCTTGTATAGTTCTTCTACAGAAACTTTCTGCCCTCTAATAGCCTTTAGTGCTACTTTTGTAGACTCATTCATTCTAAGAGTAAACAGTATCCTCTTCCTAGAAACCTCTGGAATACTGCCCAGATAAGGCCTGAGTTCCTCCTCACTAATCTGATCCCACTTGGGTTCCCAATAATGTTTGCCAAGCTTATCTTGTAGACTAGATGGTAGATCAAGCTCTAATAGTGCCTGTAAACCCCGATCTATCTCCTCTTGCCTCCTTGGATGAATATCTGCAGTGCTGTGTCTTATACAAGAGTCTATAACAATAAAGACTCCATTAATAGATGGTAATTGTTCAACATTATAGGGTGGCCTAGTATATATCTCAAGTATACCTCCATAGGCTGAGCCATACTGGTCTAGCCTACCACATGGTATACCCATTACATCGTGTTCTGCATGATAAGCAATCTCAGCAATATCCTTGGTACCAAGATCTAGGTTAAACAATGTAGATAATCCATGGATGAAGCTGACAAGTAATGCAGCACTACTAGCCATACCAGCTGCAACAGGTACATCGCTATCAATCAATGCCTGGAAACCACCTATATGGTAGCCGTAATCCTTTAATGCAACAACTCCTGCCCTCAGATAATTACCGAACCATTTACCCTCTCTAAGGACAGGATCTATGGTATCAAATTCATCCCTAAAGTCAACACCTTCTTTCAGCAAATTATATGATATAACTAGGGCATTTGAATTGCTTCTCTTAGAAAAGGCAATGTATGTACGGAGATCTACACCAACAGATACAACAGGCAACCCCTTATAGTCTTGATGTGTGTTAAGGAAGTCAAGCCTACCCGGTGCAGAAGATATGGTACCTGGTTTAACCTTATATACTTCATAAAACAACTTAGCTGTAACAGATGCTCTACTCACTATATCATCTCCTCATCAAAACTGTTCTAGTATATGTTGATATATCCTAGATAGAATATAGACCTATTGTTTAGGAGATATAGTTTTTCACCAGCCTTAGAACTCTGATAAATTCTCTATGAGAGACAATAACTTTGTTTACTTTAATCTTTAGTCTACGCAGGATCCTTGGATCCATGTACCTGTGGTCAGCAAGTATAAATAATGCCCTGTCTTGCGGAGACCTTATCGCTCTTCCAAGAGCTTGCCTTACACGGGTTGTGGCTACATCAAAGAATAGATGGCTCCAAGCCTTATCCTCCCCCACCCTAGCTGCTAGATTCTTTCTCGATAATTCAAGATAATCGTCAGGCAATGGATAGGGGATCCCGGCTACAAGAACTACTTTTACTAAGCTCTCCCCACTCCTCGACCTAAGCTCTATACCTTCTGTAAGCTTTCCTCCAGCTACAGAGTTTACTACAAGCTTTCTCTTTTCCCTTGTTACCTCTAATACAGTACTTATTGTAGTATTTTCTCTCTCCACGATCATATCTATTTCTCCCCTAATAGACGAGATAACATTGTTCATGAACTCGTAGCTTGGATAAACTACAAGAAACACGCCATTGCCGAGATTGTTCCATAGAGCTTCAACTATATCAGCATATATATTGTATATTGTTCTCGATCTCTTGGTATACTTTGATGTAACATAGGTTAGTACTAATGCTATCCTATTCTCCGGAGGAAACACAGGACCATGGATCTCTTCTACATCATAGTATACTATAGATCTATTTATTCCCAGAACATCCCTATAGTAGTCTGGAGGAGGCAGTGTACCGGAAGATAGTATTATTGCTTTAGCGTTTTCAAATACGTCCTTCACAGCAATAGATGGATCAATGGGCTTTAATGTAAGTACTTTGTAAGTTCCTGAGTTCCCCTCCCTAGTTGCTAGGAAGGCTTCATATCCCTCTTGTTCTATAGAGCCTGTAAAGTATGCTATAGATAATGTATGGATTCTTATTCTGGCAGTTCTCTCTGGATCAGCTAGGCTCTCTATCTTCCTACTCCTAATCTCCTGAGCTAGATCAAACCATTCCAGGGGATTTCCAAGAATAGATGATAGCTCCCTCTTATCAACATAGGTGTATCCTCTACCACATCTCATTCTACCAACATATTCTAGGAGACTTGCTAGCTTATCCAAGGGTTCATCATAGCCTGTATAATGTCTTATCTCATTATATGCCCACATGATCTTGTTTTCTGAGAGGGTTCTCTCAACAAGATCGGCTATGTTCTGTAAACTATGGGCCTCATCTATTACAAGGACATAGTCTTTAAGCCCCTCCTCCCCCACAAGTGTCTCCCTTATATATGGGTTGAATACATAGGGGTAAGTTGTTATAACTAGATCAGCTTCATCTATAAGGGTTTTCAAGCTATAGTATGGGCATAGGTCTTTTCTGGAAAGTTTTTTCACTGAATCAAACGGTATCTCTGTTGACAATAAGGTATCCCATAGGGTATCCTTGCTAACACTATGGATGTTCTCATAGTATGGGCATAGATGCCGTTTCCTGAGAAGCCTACAGTTCTCCCAGAAATCAATAATACCCAGCTCCTCATCACCAGCTAGTAGTGGACACATAGCTTTCTTAGAATACAGGAAGACAGGTTTAATTCCAAGTCTTTTGGCCTCCCTAAACGGCTGGGTTAGCTCATTTCTTGTCCTAACAATATATAGTGTCTCAGGTTTTCCGGATCTAACTAAGCCATAGAGAATAGAAACTGTTTTACCAAAACCAGTTGGCGCTTGAAGAGAAAACACAGTATGCTCTCTAACAGCCTTGGCTATCTCTAGGGCTGTCTCCAGCTGCCCAATCCTAGGTTTTTTATAGGGGAATCCTTCAAGCATGTATTATCAATCCATAGAAATAATATTGTATTAAAGCTTAAAGTAGCTCGGGTTCCTCTAGTTATTAAGTTAGAGTTTAATGGAAAATATTAGGTATAAAAACTATGGTGGCAGAGGTGGTGGGGACGGAGGAGGTAGTGTTGATGCACTTCGCCTCATCATGAATGCTAGTAGCCACCCAACAACAGCTATTGCAACCAATGCGATCAAGAGTATTGTCGTGGTGTCTATTCCTGGTGGTGGCCGGGTTGTAGTTGCTGTAGTTTTTGTCTCTGGTGTTGTTGTCGTGGGGCTTGTTATTGCAGGGGATGCTGTTGTCTGAGTTGTTTGGGTTTGAGTTACTATTGTTGTGGTTGTTGTCTGGGTTTGTGGGGGTGTTGTGGTTGTTGAT
Source organism: Desulfurococcales archaeon (assembly GCA_021163115.1). GTDB lineage: Archaea > Thermoproteota > Thermoprotei_A > Sulfolobales > Desulfurococcaceae > JAGGXK01. Next base: position 4,326 of record JAGGXK010000058.1, read on the forward strand.
ATAACTGTTGTTGTTATGGTTGGTGCCTCCTCTACGTACTCGTAGAGTGTAGTGTTAACTGTTGCACCGGGCTCTATGTTGGCATAGTCATAGGCATAGGCTTTGCTTCCATTCTCTTTTACCCAGTATGCAGCTACCTGGTAGGTTTCTGCAGGTATATTGGTTATTGTAAACCAACCATATTCGTCTGTGGTTGTGTTAGCTATGTATGTTGCTCTTGGAAGCATTACAATCACTGTAGCATTTGCTACAGGGTTTCCTTCAGAATTAATTACCTGCCCAACTAGAACTCCCGTGGGGTTTACATAGTTACTTACATTCCCTATAGACAGGTATATTCCATTACTTAGCTGTGTAACAAATATTATATCAAGTACTCCATCACCATTTATATCAAAGGTCTGGATATATGCTGTTCCATACCCCACACTTATATATCATTGACCCATGGGGCTTAGGGTATTATTAATCCTCTTATATACATATAGCTCTAGTTGGCCTGTGGTACTCTGGGATACAAATATGATCTCATCAATGCCATCAGAGTCTATATCGCCTACTGTAAGTGATACTATGCTTGCTCCATCTATTGATACTGTATCAACTACGTATAGGTTTCTATCATTTCCTAGATAAGATACTTCTATAGTTCCTCTTACCGAGTAGTATACTCCAGAATAGTATACCATATCATTGTATCCAACAATAAGCTCTAGAGCACCATCTCCATCAACGTCTCCTGTAGCAATATTTGATACTATTACATTATCTCCTATACTCGGTTCATAAGAGAATCTTAATATAAAATCAAGGGTCTCTGCATCAGCTATATACAATATACCATCTAGTTCTCCAGAATCTACATCGTACTCGTAGCCTCCTACAGCTATTTTATAATCTCCATCATTATCTAGATCCCCTATATCAGATGCATAGCTTACAACATAATCAAGCAGATTATAAACATGTTTTACCTCACCAAACCCTCTATACTCATACTTGTCTATACACAAATATGCATAGCTTCCATTATAGTATGAATATACATCATAAACCTCCTCCATGTCATCCCCATCAAAATCAGCACCACCAGCCGCTGATAGCACAGCCGTGGATAATGAATAGTCAGTAAATAGTTTAACACCTTCTGTCCCAGAATTTTCAGGTACATCAATATCTACATCAACATTAACAACAACATCAAGCATTCCAGCCCAGTTAACGTCTTCTGAAAACGATGTTTCCTTAGTATATAATTCTCTAGAATACCTTAATGGATAATGTGCAGATAATCCGCCAGCAGTTGTTACATGGGGGCCTATGTAGTCTGAGTATATGGTCATATTGTTGATTATTTTCAGGAAATCATCTACTATGGAGCCATAGCTATCTCTAACCTTATTAAGTAGATCAACAAGATCGACTTGATTAGCACCATAGATGGGGTCATCCCCTCCTCCAAACGTCTGGACATCAAATCTTGCACCACGTAAGGGCTGGGGATTATTTATAACGATATCTACAAAGTTCTTAATAGTATCAATATTTATTTGTTCACGCAGAGGCCTTAGATCTATTGCAGACAGTGTTACATCTTCATAATCTCTCTCCCTATAAAACCTGATGTATTCCTGGGCAGAGATTTTAGCCAGTTCTCTTGGGTCCATTGATGGATTGCTTGCCAGATCACCTACTATATAGTCATAAGGCTATCCATGCCCAGGCTCGGTTTCCTCAGAAGCAACTAGGTAGTCAGCTACATTCCTAAACTCGTAGGCTGCATCAATTGTAGCCATAAGGCATGCATCAAAACCAATAATATCCAGGTGTACACCAGCTTCTTCTACAGCTTCTCTAATTTCTTTAAGAGTAAGGTAGTCGTCATCAGAGCTATAGTCCCAAGCAGCACCACCAGGTCCTCCTCCATGATCCCATATAATTAACATATAGTGTTCTGCAGGATAGTTTCCTACTACAAACTCTATAAATGACTTAAGGGTGTCAGGATCACCTGTATTAACTTCCCCCAGTCATCAACCTCTATAGATCCGAGTCCTACACTGTTATCTGGTAGTATCTTAAAGATCTTTGCATCACTCCATCTAGGAAAGGCTTGAGCAGCCTCATACATCTGGAGGAAGATCTCTATCCTCATAATCTTCAGAACTCCTATCTATAAATACAATAACATCAAACCCATTGCCAGGTCCTCCAAGCTCCATTTCATCCATATCCTGTAGTGCATAAGGTTCAAGGTTATTATCAGCAGCAAGATATACCATGATCGTCCATTGTCTTTCGTAGGCGTTGACTATAGGCTGGAAAGGAATTATTATCGATGTTAGTAGGATTATTATAATAAAAGAAACTTTATACCAGCCTAAGCCTATAGTATTCAAATCCATGCATACACCCTAAGGTTTTAAACATAATATTGTATCTAGGAAAAATAAACATTATTCCCTATACCTAGATGTTTCTTGATATAATATACAATAGATTATGCAGTTGTTTTGGATAAGTTCATATTCTAATTCTAGTACAAAGTTACTGTTACTGGGTGATTAATTGAGCCGATTAGTATATCTAATGTTATGACTTGTCCTAAAGGAAACATTGTTTTAGGAATTTCTATAATAACATCTACTTCATTATTAACTCCTACACTGAATGGTGTATCTGGTTTAATACTTACATTGCTATAAGATCTATAATCTTTCCCATTTAAAGCGATATTCCTGATAGTTATATTGTTTAAGCCATCATTTTTAATTAGTACATGTATATACCATGAATGCTTCCCTGAAACTATGTAAACTGAATTTAGATATACCGATTGCTCATAGCTGATTTTATTATATGTTAAATAGCTTAATCCCAAGCCATGTATAAGCTCGAATAATATAAAGAATATTATAAATACTGTACCAAAAAATGATATAAATTCGCGAAGGCTCATTTGGTTATTGCCCCCGTCGATCTCTTTACCGGCTAAAATTGGTAAGACTTTTACATGTTTGTCGTCATGGGGGTCTTCAAGCGAATGTATAAATTTTGTGTAACTATCATGTATATAAAAAATCCTGGCAATAGAAGGACAGTATGCATTATTATGGATAGAGTATCAAGTGCTAATGTTTAGTCTTTATTACAACCTAATACTTGGTGTTATCCTTCTTTAGTATAATAGTATGTAACTGTAATAATTATAAGACTCAATACAAGCCCTATTAATATTAATGTAGTATTCGGTTTTGGATAATAATATCCGATCCCTGTTGTAAATAGGGCTGTCTTGTTTTTATATGTGCTTCTAGTTAAGGAGGTTGGAGTGCTAGCTGTCTGTTTGGATGAGGCTGAAGATGGGGTAGTTGAGGATGTAGATGATGGAAGATTGGTTGTTGTAGGAAGGATTGTTGCTGGAGTTGTGTTAACTTTAGTTTGGGTCTCATATTCTGGAATACCATCTATGCAATATAGGTTATAGTCTCTGCTCCCAAAAACTATCTCGGGCAAGCCATCATTGTCCAGATCACCTATTGCAGGGGACCCCATTATTGGTCCCTTGGTGGCAAGAATCCATTCTACTTCAGCAAACTCTTCTCTACCATGGGTTATATCTAGGATGGCGAACTCTCCTGTCTGCATACCAATAAGGATCTCGTTAGCCCCGTCACCATCAATGTCTGCTATAATGGGGCTTGAAGTAGATACTATTATGTCTTGGTAGACATACTTTATCTCCCCATTATCTAGTGATAGAATATACAGGCCTTGAAGAGATGGAGCAATCACTTCTAGCTTATCATCACTATCTATATCTCCTATAGAAGGGGATGCTTCTAGTTCTTCAACAGGTATTCTTGTAAACCATATAATCTCTTGCTCATAATAATCTATAGCATATACGTGGCTCTCGCTTGAAGCCACCACTATATCCATGTATCCATCATGATTTACATCAACTATTATAGGGGCTCCAAGAAGCTCCTCCCCAAGATCAAGTGTATAGACCGTGTAATTATTGTCCTCAAAGTCAATAACATGTACATAATAGTGTTCTGTAACAACTATTTCTAGAGAGTAATCTCTATCAAGATCCCCTGCAGAGGGAGCTATTACTGCACCATCTCCTACATGTATTTTATACAATACGCTCCCACCCCATCTAACTATATACAAGTAGCCATCTAGAGAGCCAGCAACTACTTCTAAAAAACCATCATTATCGAGATCAATGAGTAGAGGGGATTCTCTATGGAAAAACCCATCTATATGCCATAGTTCTCCACCGCTACCATTAAGGCAGTATAATGGGCCTCTGCCACCACCAGTAACTATCTCTGGTTTTCCGTCTCCATCTAGATCACCTATAGCTGGGCTTGCAAATCCTCCTCCAGTCATATACTTCCATAAAATTCTCCCATTATCCCCGCTAACTGCATAGAGGTATCCATCACATGAACTATAAACTATATCAAGTACTCCATCACCATTTATATCAGCTATAGCTGGTGATGATGCAATACATAGTTCTGCTCTAGCCATCCAGCTTATATTATAGTCTACATACCTATAGTGTAGTCTATAGTATCTACTAATATTATAGAAACCGTCTCTGTGTATGCTATACTTATACATTGGCCAAACGGTTTTGTAGGTATAATTCTCCTTATCTCCATATATTGTTTGATCCATAGGGCTAAAGGCAAACAGTATAACTATTATAGATAATAGGGCTACTAGTGTGCGGTTATTCACTTTAACCACTACCATAAATAATACTATCTAGCTATAAAATAAGTGCTGAAACTAAAAGCATATACTATGGTGTCTCCTGGTTTTGAAAGGGAAGGTTATTGAAGTAATAGATCTTGTTAAACGTTATGGTAAAACAATTGCTCTTAAAGGAGTATCATTTAGTGTCTATAAGGGAGAACTATATGGTTTACTAGGCCCTAATGGTGCTGGTAAGACAACTACTATCAAGGCATTGTGTGGTGCTTTAAGGATTACATCTGGTAAAGTACTTGTTCTTGGATACAATGTTAGGAAGAAACCCATTGAGGTTAAGAAGAGGGTTGGTGTTGTCCCAGAAACCCCTTCATTGTTTCCAGAGCTAACTCTATATGAAAACCTATACTTTATAGCAAGACTATATGGTTTAAGCAGAGACTATGCAAAAAGAAGGATAAGGGAAATATCCTGTACACTAGATCTAGAGAGGCTTCTCAATACTAGATATGGAAGGCTATCAAAGGGGCTGAAGAGGAGAGCTGATATAGCTGCAGCACTTATCCATGATCCAGAGATCCTATTGCTTGATGAACCTACTGCAGGTATTGATGTTTTAGCAGCTTCAAGGATTAGGGGCTTGATAAGAGAGTTTACTAGAATGGGGAAGACAATCTTATTGACATCACATAATATTAGTGAGGTAATGATGCTTGCTAGCAAGGTATCCATACTAATTAATGGGGAGATAGTTATAGAGGATTCTCCAGAAGCATTAAGGAAGGCTATTGGAGTAAAGAAGACTATAGAATTTACTGTACAATCGTTAAACAGAGGGTTCCTTGCAAGGATAAAGGCTTTATCCAATAATACTGTAGTCGTGGATAAAAAGGTTAGGGTTAAGGTAGAGAAGCCTATTGAAGTTATTGAAAAGATATTATCAATTGCAAGAGAGACCCAGGTGGTTATAGAGGATATATATGTAGAACCTATTCTATGGGAGGATGTATTCAAGCATTATGTAGAAGAATATATGCCTAGGAAGGAATGCAAGGGTTGCCCACTATATGATGTCTGTGGGTGAGCAATAGTGTTTAAGGCATTACTCATTTTTCTAAAGGATCTACGTCAATATTATTCTAAAGCCCCTACTCTGAGCTGGGGTATATTGTTTCCCATAACAATAATTGTTGTCCTAGGATACAGTATTGGGGTATTGGGTGAGGAGAGAATAATTCCTGGCATGATATCTATAGCCCTACTCTTCTCATCATCAACTATGGCACATGTATCAATGGGTTTTGATAGAATGAGCGGGGCTATAGACAGGCTAATATATGCCCCTATATCCAGTAAATCTATTGTTATTGGAAAAGCATTAGGAGGTATATTCTTTGGATTAATAGGTGTGGGTGTGTCCTCAGTAGTAATAATATTATTTATTAAATCAATACCTGTTATCAACCCATTATTTATAACCATAGGTATCCTAGTCGGCTCAATAATATACTCATTGCTAGGAGTACTATTAGCCTCATTGCTTGA
>JAGGXK010000071.1 GCA_021163115.1 Desulfurococcales archaeon
AGGATGCTCCTCAATAGCCTCAGATACTGTATCATATACTGGTACTCCATGAACTTCTTGACCACCTTTACCCGGTGTTACCCCTGCTACAACTCTTGTGCCATAGTCTAGCATAAGCTTTGTATGAAAACTCCCTTCTTTCCCTGTAATACCTTGTACAAGAACCCTTGTATTCCTATTAACTAGTATAGCCATGTATATCACCTCTTAGCTAGTTCGATAGCCTTCTTAACAGCATCATCTAGTTCTGTATACATTGGAATACCAATGTTAGACAATATCCTCTTACCCTCCTCTTCATTGGTTCCGAGCAACCTAACTATAACTGGTTTTCTTGAGCTAGTCTCCTTCAATGCCTCTACAAGTCCCATAGCAACTTCATCACACCGGGTTATACCTCCAAAAATATTTACAAGCAAAACCCTTGTCTTAGGGTGTTCTAGAAGGATCTTGGCAGCCTCTTTAACTCGTTCTCTACGAGCTCCTCCCCCTATATCTAGAAAGTTTGCTGGGTCTCCTCCATAGAGTCTAACAACGTCCATTGTAGCCATTGTAAGGCCTGCTCCATTACACATTATACCAATATCTCCATCAAGTTCTACATAGGAGAAGCCATGCTTCTTTGCTAAGAGTTCATACCTACTATATTCTCTAAAAGCTCTATCTTTAAACTCTGGGTGCTTGATGATGGAATTGTCATCAATAATCATTTTAGCATCAAGAGCTACTAACTCCCCCTCACAAGTAGTGGCAAGGGGATTAAATTCTACGAGCTCCATATCATGTTCAACCATTATCCTCCACGAAGCATCTATGATCTTCCACAAACTCTTCCACAGCTTCTTCTCGATTCCAAGTTTTACAGCAATAACTCGGCTCATATAAGGGGTAATACCATAGAAGGGGTCTATAGGGATCTTTATAAGTGCGCTAGGATATTTCTTTACAAGTTCCTCTATCTCAACACCACCCATTGACGAAGCAAGCAGTATAGGTCTTCTCAGCCCTCTATCCACAGTTAATGCTAAGTAGAGCTCCCTCTTTATACAGACCTTTTTCTCAACAAGAACACTTTTAACAACATCTCCCCTAATCTTTGTACCTAAGAGCTTCTTGGCAACACTTTTTGCTTGTTCTGGAGAGTCAGCAAACAGTATTCCTCCAGATAAGCCTCTTCTACCAACAAGAACTTGGGCCTTAATAACACATGGACCCCCTATTTCTTCTGCAGCTCTATATACGTCTTCTGGGGAGGAAGCAACTATACTAGGGGGTACGGGTATTCCATATTTTCTAGCAATTTCTTTAGCTTCGTATTCGTATAGTTTCAAACAGTATCCCCGCCATAACCATATAGTTGTTTAGAGTAAATAATGCTATGTTTTATCTACAGTAGATTTCTTCCTTAGTAAGTATTTCTTGTAGAGCATGGTTACCTGGTGTGAATTAACATATTTTCCATGGGGTCTTAGCCCCCCAGTAAAACGTTTTGGGATGTGGAGAAGCTCATGAATAAGTACCTTAATCTTTGTATCATAGTCTAATCGGTCAAAGTTTTCTGAAACAACTTCAATAATGTAGATGGGTTCTAAGCCCAGTGTTTCCCTCCAGATCCTTGGCAATGCATGAATTCTAGCTAAGGCTGTTGTTCTAGCATTAAAGCTTCTTAAAACAATAATTCTAGATAAATCAATATGGCTAAAGTAATCTCTCAGCTTATCTATGATATCTTCAATAAGTAATCTAACATCTTTTGCTTCAACATACTTAATCCGCTTCAATCTCTGTTCATCCTACCAGCTTATTCATAATATCTCGTGCCTCTTTATCTCCACCAACTTCTATAAGCTGGAACTCTGCATATCCAGGTTTCTTCTCTTTAGAACAAAGATTTCTCCTTTCTAATACAACTCCCTTCCTTAAAGGATGAGCTATTATATTGATATATGCCCTAACTATAGCAGCTACAGTAGCTTCTTGGAGAACTATTACTTGGTCTTTAAGGAAAAGTGCTAGTCTTAAATGCTTGTGCCCACGTGGTATAGTAGCTACAATTTTTTCTACATCAGTGTTTCTATAGACCTTGGTTTCTGCCATTACATGGCACCTTTGTTAAATATATTGTTATATATATGGTAGTACGTTAATCCCAAACAGTCTTAGTCCATGTCCTATGACATGTCTTACTCCATAAGTTATTGCTAGTTTTAGATTCCTTATCCCAGGATCTTTCTCATCTATTATCCTCTCTTCACCATACCATCTATTAAAATGATCAGCAAGCTCTATCAGGAACCCTCCTAGTAGTTCAGGAGATAGGTCATCTGCTGCCTTACTTGCAACCCAGGGATATTTACCGATAAGCCATAGGAGCTTCTTCCTAGTTGGGTGTTCTGCTTCAGAATAGTCTATGTTATCCCACTCTATACTATTTATTTTCGATAAAACACTATTAGCTCTAGCATATGTGTACATTAGGTATGGAGCACTATTTTCTTTTAGACTCAGAGCTTTTTCAAAGCTAAAGCTTAGAGGCTTTAATGGATCAATACTAGCCATCTGAAACTTTACTGCAGCTTTTGATAGCTCCCTGGATATTCTCTCCCGATCCTCCTTGGGGAGGTCTTTTCTTCTTGAATCAACCTCTTTTTTAGCTCTATCATATAGTTCACTAAGCATCCAGTCAAGTGTAACTATTCTATATCTCCTACTACTCATTTTCATACCAGGTATATGGACCATTTCATAGATATAAGTTATAAGGTTTTCAGCCTCCCTCCTATAACCTATAGCATATAATGCAAGTTTAACCTGTGCCTGAGGAAGCCTTTGCTCTGCACCAATAATGTTGATAACTTTATCAGCATTAAAGTCTCTAAACTTGTAGATCGTATATGCTATATCCCTTGTTGTATACAGGGTTGTGCCATCGCTCCTCCTTAGTATGAGAGGAGGTATCTCACCCCTAATCCTAATACCTAGTTTCTCTATAACCTCCTTATTCTTAGCAAGTTTTCCTGTATCAAGAGCTTCAGCGCCTTTGTAGATTATAAAATAGGGAGAATTCTTTGCCTTGCCAATTATTTTCTCAACCAAACTACTCCATACAAGATCGCTTTCATAATCCCATTTATTAAAATCTATATCCAGGTTTTTAAGAGTGATCTTTATACCCTCTAACGCAATATCTACAACCTTCCTGACAAGTTTCTTAGCCCATTCCTCGCCTTTTTCATAAGACATCATTATCTTGCCTAATTCTTTCTCAAAATCACCATCATACTCCATGATTGCTTTGCTTAGTTTGTCAAATAATTCCTTGTCAAGACTCCATAGCCTATCTAGATCAGCTACTATTTCATCCTGTTTTTTAACAAATCTCCTATACTCCTCTAGATCCTCCTCGCTACCGCCAGTGGTTTTTAGTTTAAGCTCTATTGCTTTTAATTTATTCCTAATATCCTTAAGCTCCATCAATAGGTTTGTTAATGCATATATTCTTCCAAGCCATTCATCAGGCTTTATGTTCTCTGGAGGTTCTGGTTCGCCAAGGAGTTTATAGCCTAGTGCTAGTATAGCGACTTGCCTACCTGTATCATCTATATAGAACCTAGTTTGTACAACATGGCCTCTGTTTCGTAGGAGGTTAGCTAGTGTATCGCCTAGGAAAGCATTTCTTGCATGTCCTATATGTAGTGGGTGTATAGGGTTTGCGCTAGTATGCTCTACTATGATTCTAAGAGGTTTATCTACGGGTTCTGAGCCATAGTTGGGATTTTCTTTAAGTGAATTTATTATAAGTCTTCCAAGATGATCTGGTTTATAGAATACATTTACATAGCCGCCAACAACTTTTGCTGTAGATACTTCACTATTGTTCCTTAGAGTGGATGCAACTTTTTCTCCAAAATCTATAGGGTTTACTCTAGCTTGTTTAGCGAATCTATGGATAGAAACCCCCAGATCGCCCAGGTTCATTGAGGGAGGTTCTGTAATGAGCCTAACAACATCTTTATAATTAAGCTCTAGCCCATATTCTTTGCCTATATTTACAACTGCAGAAGCTATACCTTGTACAAGGTACCGATATGGATTTAAAACCATGGGTATTCACCAAATAACTAGTCTTCAAGAAGCCATGGCGGAGGATTTCTCATAGCCTCAACCATGGTCTCCATGAGTTGTTTATTAAATAAGTGTCTATCAAAGCAAAGCCTACTTCCCCTACAAGTTACCTTTAAGGCGCCTGCGGCTAAGGCATATTGTAGGGCTCTCCCTATTTCATGGCTATCTAGGTATGTTGCATTAAAGAATGCTGCAAAGGCATCTCCTGCACCAGTGGTATCTACAGGAGGCCGTATAGGCCTTGATATACCATGATAGACTATATTACCTGGCTGGATAACATATGCTCCTCCAGGGCCCTTCTTTATAACTATAATTTCTGGGCCTCTATCTAATAGTTTAGTGGGATTAGGGCCAGCTAATTGTAAAGCTTCACGCCTATTTAGGAACAATATGTTTGTATACTCAAGAACTCTAAGCACTGTCTCAGGATCTTCGTATACCCCGCTTCCAGGATCATAGCTAACCATAACACCGAGGCTACTTGCTCTCCTCGCAATCTCAAGTGCTACACTAGGTTCAATGCTGGCTATATGTGCAATACTAGCGATCTTTAAGATCTCTCTAGGTACATCGTTTGGTGATAAGAGAGAGTTTACTCCACGATGCTTTACCATAACCCTCTCTCCTTTTTTATTAACGATGATTGATACGATCCCTGGAGCACCTTCAACTCTTTTAATATACTTTATATTAACTCCGAGACGTAGAAGCTCCTCCAATACAGAGTCTATAAAGCCGTAGCTGGATGTAGTAGCTACTAGGTATGAACGGTGTCCATAATAAGCTATTGCTACTGCATAGTTGGATGCTGCCCCGCCAACACCAATGTTTGCATCAGATGATACAATAGCTTCATCGGGGCCTGGCAACTTATCTACATAGAATGTAATGTCTATGTTCAGGTTACCTATTGCTACATGTACATGGTCTCTCTTAACCATTTCTAATCAATACCCTCTTCTCTCAAACCATTTCTTTATAAGAGAGGGGGATATGTACTTCTTCCCCTCAATACTCCTTAACTCATCCCACTCGCTGAGAATTTTGACAGCCTCATTAGCGGCACGGATAGCGTCATCTACGCCAGCATCAACAACAAATTCTTCTGTCTCCCTATTAGCGATTGCAGCACATATACTGCCGGCTCGTAATCCATAGATATTTGCTAGTGTAAAGATTGTTGCAGCCTCCATCTCGAAATTAAGTACCCCAACACTCTTTAAGAAATCGACTAAACCCTTGTTAAACGGTGGGAGATAACCCTTATACCCTGGTCTCTCCTGGCCTACATAGAAAGAGTCTGTAGAAGCTGTTAACCCTAAATGATATCTAACACCAAGTTCTTCACATGCTTCTATCAATGCGAGAGTAACGTCAAGACTTGATACCGCAGGGTATTCTGGGGTAACATATTGTTTACTTGTGCCTTCAAGTCTTACAGCACCAGTTGAAATAATTAGATCTCCTATATCTATTTCCTTCCTTAGAGCACCAGTTGTTCCTACCCTAATGAATGTATCGCTTCCGATCCGGGCTAGCTCTTCAATAGCTATGGCTGTGGATGGAGAGCCTATGCCTGTGCTTGTAGCAGAGATAAGGACTCCTTTATAGTATCCAGTATATGTCAAATATTCCCTGTGATGGGCTACCTCCCAAGCTTTATCCCAGAAACTAGCTATTCTCTTGACTCTCTCAGGATCACCGGGTACAAGAACATATCTAGATACATCACCCGGCTTAACCCTTAGGTGGTACTGCATCTTCTCCTCAGTCTCTGGAACACTTGCACTCTTTAACTTTCTGCCAGCCATGTAATCACCTAGTCAAAATAATTAGATCCATAATTATTCTAAATCAATAAACTCTACCTTAAGCTTTTCTAAGTCAATTATAGCAATACTTGGATTACCTGTTAGATACCCATATGTTTCTCCAGGGTTTACTATGATAGTGTTATTTATTATGTGATAGTCCCGTTCATGGGTATGACCATAGAGTATTAAGTCTATTTTCGTAGACGAGGCTATGGAATAAACTATCTTTTTTGTATATTCTACACCATTGTATCCATGAAGAGCCAGGATTCTTCTTCCATTGAACTCAAATAGTCTAGGACCCTCTGCTATGCTCCAGTTACTCTTACTAAATAGTTTATTTAAGAGTACTTTATCCCCATCATTATTACCGAATACAGCATAAACCATTAGATCATTCCAGGCAAGTCTCGCTATCTTTTTAACAATAAATGGTGAAATAATATCTCCTAGATGAATAACTGCATCAACACCATGATCCTGAAAAATTTTAAACGCAACCTCAACATTAAACATGTTATCATGACTATCACTCATAACGCCTACAAGCATTTTCTTCACCTAATAATATCTAGAACTAAGTCTTGAATAAATCTAATGAAAAACTATGTAATGATATATTGAAAAAATAACGAGATTCTATGTGTTATAATATAGAAAACCACTTGCTAAACATTATTCAACTTTTATTTCAAAACCTTTTTCTTCAGTCTTAACTTTCCTTAGCTTGATCTCTAGAACACCATTCCTATAGTTAGCTTTAGCACTCTTGGGATCAACTTTTGCTGGTAACTCTATTTCCTTGTAATACTTTCTGTTTGTATCACTAGCTCTTATAACGAGTTTTCTCATGTTATCACCCACCTTTATATTGATCTTGTCCTTATCTACGCCAGGTAGCTCGGCAATAACAACTATTTCATCTCCCTCTTCAAACACATCTACAAGAGGCTCTCGTTCTTCACTAATAACAGGCTTTCCTGATATACGTCTTACATTACCAAACTCTTCGATCTTGGGCTTTCCATCAGGTCCTATAAATATTCTAAATCCATAAACATATGGCCCGTATACTTGGTATTCTTTTCCTTTATGCCCGAATTCTCTGGAAAAGAGTTCAAAATCCCTCATAAACCTATATAGTTCCTCATCAATCTCTCTAAAGAATTCATCAAATATATCGAATATGCTTTTCCTCCTTCTTGGTCTCCAACTCATATAAGCATCACCCTTGTCTCCATCAAGATTTTTCCTAGAGTAAAAATATAATATATACCCTTAATTAATGATTCCCAAAATACTTTTTCCGGGGATATTTTTGAGGCCTAAGATAATACTGTATACTACAATAAGCCTTGATGGCCATATAGATACACTAAAGGGAGGTTTTGTACTCAGTAGTAAATGTGATCTTGAGCGACTTCATTTTCTTAGAAGTATTGTTGATGCTGTAATGGTTGGAGCAAATACTGTCATTAGAGATAACCCATTACTTACTGTAAGAATTAAGGGATATGAGGGAAAACAACCGTATAGGATTATTGTTGACGGGAAGCTCTTATCTCCAGTTAATTCTAGGGTATTTGATACAAAGGAGGCTCCGACAATAGTTCTTACATCAATGGTTGTTGATAGAAACAAAGTTGAAAAACTGCGTAGTAAGGGCGTAGATGTAATCTATGTAAGTGATAAACCTAGGTTTTCTCTAAGTAAAGCACTTGAAGAATTGTCTAAGAAATACCCAGATATCTCCACTATACTCGTTGAGGGAGGTGGTATGCTTATTTCCCAAGTTATAAGCGAGGGGTTAGCAGATGAAGTATTTGTATCTGTTTCTCCATGGATCATAGGGGGTAATGGTATAGAATATTTTCCCAGACCCCTTGTTAGACCTATAAAGCTTAGACTTATTGAGGCTTTAATATGTAGTTGTGGACAAGAGGTTGTTCTTCATTATAAATTAAGCTAGACGCCAAGTATACATTAAAAAACCTGTAGCTCAGTATTTTTCGTTAAGGAATACTATATACTAGGGTGTTTAGCTATGAAGACATATTTTCATGAAATAACATTATCTACTGATAGAAGGTTTCAGTTAATAGATATAACCCATGAAGTAGAAGAAGCTGTACGTAAAAGTGGTATTAGAAATGGTTTATGCTTAGTCTTTGCACCCCATGCAACAGCAGCTATTGTAGCTAATGAACATGAGTCTGGACTTGTAGAAGATATTCTAACCAAGATAAGAGAGTTTGTACAACCTGAGAGGAGGTGGAGACATAATATAATAGACGATAATGCTCATGCCCATATAGGTTCAGCTCTCTTTGGATCTGAAAGGATCTTCCCTGTTAGAGATGGGAGGCTTATCAGAGGTACATGGCAGAACATATTCCTTGTCGAAATGGATGGTCCTAGGCATAGACGATATGTAATAGTTGAGGTTATCGGTGAGTAGAGAAATAATTAATTATCAAATACTAGGTCAAGTAATTAATGAAACAACATATGTGCTTACTTGGGGGAATAAGATATGGTTTTCTATATTGCTTCTAAAGAAGACATAAAAAATGGCCTTGTAACGGACATATACTTTGTAAGGACAAAGAATATACTTGACAAAGCAGGGATAAAGAAGAAGGTTCGGATGGAGCTGCACAGCTATAGCTTCCCCAGGGGTTATGAATGGGCAGTATTTGCTGGTCTTGAGGAAGCCCTGTATTTGCTGGAGGGTTTACCAGTTAATGTTTATAGCTTGCCAGAAGGGACTCTATTCAAGGCTAAGGAGCCTCTTATGGTAATTGAAGGATACTATAATGATATTGCTTTATATGAAACAGCATTGCTAGGGATTATAAGGCATTATACCAGCATAGCTACCAAGGCTGCTAGAATGAAGAGGCTTGCAATGGATAAGACATTGTTATTCTTTGGCCTAAGAGCGCTTCATCCAGCCCTAGCACCCATGGCTGATAGAGCTGCCTACATTGGAGGAATGGATGCGGTTTCGGGAGTGGCGTCGGAGAAGTATCTTGGATTAAAACCTGTTGGTACAATGCCTCATGCATTAATCCTTACAGTTGGTGATCAAATTAAGGCATGGATTTTATTTGATAAATATGTTGAAGAAAGCGTTCCAAGAATTATGCTTGTCGACACATTGTGGGATGAGAGAATAGAGGCACTTGAAGCAGCTAAGGCATTGGGTAAGAGGCTTTATGGCGTAAGACTTGATACACCAAGCAGCAGGAGAGGAAATATGCGGGCCATAGTCGAGGAGGTTAGATGGTCTCTTGATATTCATGGATATCGGGATGTAAAGATCATTGTTAGCGGCGGAGTAGATGAGAGGACTTTAAGAGAACTAAGAGATATTGTTGATGCATTTGGTGTTGGAACAAGTATAGCGTTTCCACCAAGTATCGATATAAGCATGGATATAGTTGAAATAGAGGAAAATGGTGAATGGAGACCATGTGCAAAAAGAGGTAAAATGCCTGGTGCTAAACAACTTTATAGAAAAAGACCGGGATTAAATGATAAAGTTCTTCCATGGAATCATGAACCTGAGGATAAGGAATACAAGCCCATGCTTGTAAAATATATTGAAAATGGAAGAATAATCAGGAACCTACCCAGATTAGATGATATAAGGAAGTATGTATTAGAACAGCTTTCCGAGGTACCTGAACCCTTATAAAATAATATTTTATAATGCCTAATCTACTTAAGAACACTTGGTCTTTTGGCATAGGCTTTTTCCCTGGCATCTTCTATAATCTTCCTCATATATTCCGGATCAGTGAACTCTTTCGGTAGCTTAGGGAATACTGGATAGGGTTTCTTAATCTTGTGGCCAGGGCTTATAGGTAATTCTTTGATAGACCATAGTCTTCCCTGTTTCCATAATGGCTCATTTATATTAAGAAGGCTCCATATCTCTTCAGCCTTACCTGGTATTATTGGTGCAAGTAATACTGTTAAAGCATAGACAAGGTTTATTCCAATCCACATGGTTGTAGCAGCATCCTCTGGCTTGCTCTTAATTTTATCCCATGGAGCTTTAGTGTTCAAATACTGGTTTCCAGCCCATGCGAGGCTAAGGATTTTCTCAAGAGCTATTCTTAGTCTAACCCCCTCAAACTCTCTATCCACATCATCTACAGTATTCTTTATCTTTTCAACAAGCTCTTTATCTACATCATCTAGTTCTCCCTTGCTAGGTACAATGCCTCCGTATCTCTTATATATGAAGCTAAGTATTCTATGAATAAGATTACCTATATCATCGCATAGCTCTCTGTTTATAATCCTATAGAATTCCTTCCAACTAAAGTTTGCATCTCTTTGTTCAGGTCTTAGTCTTATTAGTGCAAACCTCCAGTAGTCAGGCTCCATGATCTCTAGGGCTTCATCGATCCAAATACCTATTCCTCTACTCTTACTAAATTTCTGGCCTTCGTAGAGGAGGTATTCTGTTGCTGCAATAGTCCATGGAAGAACATAGTCTTCTCCGCTGGCAATTTCTAGAGCTGGGAAGATGACGCTATGGAAGGGTATGTTGTCTTTTCCTATGAAGAATACTACTCTAGTTGATGGGTCTTTCCAGTAATTAAGCCATTTTCCGGCTTCTTCTTTGTTTTCAAAATACTCCTTGGTAGCAGATATATAGCCTAGGAGTGCATCAAACCATACGTATATAGTTTTATCTTCAGCTCCTGGGAATGGGGCTGGAATACCCCATTTATTGTCTCTAGTAACACTTCTAGGTTTTAATCCCTCACCTATCCATGACAGAGTAAAGTTTTTCACATTATCTGGAAGTATTTCATTGGATTTAACCCACTCCAAGATCTTGTCTTGGAGTTTAGGAAGATCAAGGAACCAGTGAATAGTTTCTTTAAAGACAGGTTTTGAGCCACATAATACGCATCTAGGATTAATTAGTTCTGCTGGATGTAGGAGTCTTCCACAGTTATCACATTGGTCTCCGCGGGCTTGGGTATATCCACAGTATGGGCATGTTCCTTCAATGAATCTGTCAGGGAGAAATATACCGTCCTTTGGACAGTATGGTACAATATCTTTCTGTGTAAATATGTATTTGTTTCTATATACTTTAAGCAGGAGATCTCTAACAAATTTTTTATGTATAGGGCTTTCGGTACGAGTATAGTTATCGAAGCTTATCCTCCATTCCTTGAAGAGCTTAGATACATATTCATGGACTTCATCGGTCATCTTCTTGGGTTCTATACCCTTCTTTAAAGCCTCTACCTCTATAGGGGTACCATGCTCGTCGCTACCACTTACAAATACTACTTCGTCGCCACGCAATCTTACATAACGTACAAACACGTCAGCTGATAGTATGCTTCCAATAAGGTTCCCAAGATGGGGAACGCTATTTACATAGGGCCATGCCGAGCCAACAATCCATTTAGATACCATTCTCTGGCATCTCCTATCTCTTGTATTGTCTTATATTAAGAAATAAATTACAACTATTTATGTTATTAGTTTAACTCTCTACTCGTTAGCAAATCTAATAACGTGTCTTAAGCCATTATTATCAGGTAGTATATCATAAGTTGTCTTGATTACATAGTCTTTAAGAATCCTTGTGGAAGAGGGGTGTTCTTTACCGACAAATAATAAGCTGTTGTTCCATACAGGTATAATGCATCCCTCTTCACATGTAATAGCTCCCTTTAGCCTCCTGCATATATGAGCTAGTAATGCAGGATCATCGCTACTTAGTATATATCCTAATAAGATTAGATCAAAAGGTTTTGCACCAATAGGCCCTGTTTCAGAATCTGTTTCATATAACAGTATTTTCCAGGAAGTGTTTATAGGGTTCATAGCTAGTACTTCATGTTTTTCCTTATACATAATCGATACAATATATCCTCCAAAAAACCATGTTAGTGCAGTAAATTGTGTAATAGGGCTAAGATATTTCATAAAATCTTCCTTAGCTGTCTCAGTTAGATACATACAAAGATCTAGTACTATATCTCTTCCTAAGGATCTTGGTACATTTATTAAGTATACTTTATTCTCTCCCCTGATCTTTTTTATAACTCTATGCCTTAAGACAGGGAATCCTGCATAGCCTTCAAAGACACCGTCATAGTACTTAGCTATAACTACTAAACCTGGACAACTATATAATTCACTTAATATATCGTATTGTTTATTTTCACTCATTTCTTATCTACATCTCCATGGAACTATGCATGTCTTTTTCTAACTAGGTTTTATTACCCATACCTATATACATAAGTAGTATTTTGTTGATATTTAAATAAGATAGTAACTCCTTTACTATTTACAAGCATGGATATTACTGCTTAAAATATTGGGTGATAGGAGAATGGATGACTATTTAGTGTTTGGTGTTGTCGGAGGTATTATCGTGGCTCTTGTTCTATTATTGTTTCTGTTGCGCAGGAAAAGTGAGGCAAGTCTAGAAATTGAAACAATTTCACCAACTGATGTTTTATCAGACGATATAATAAGAGAAATAATACTGCTTGTAGGTAATGCTGGTGATAAGGGGATCCGGCAGAGCAGAATATCAAATATTCTTAAAAGACCTAAATCTACTATATCAAGGAAAATACGTAAGCTGAATAATGAGGGTTATGTCCATGTAACTAGAGCGGGTAAGACAAACATTATTAGGTTAACTGATAAGGGGCTTGATTTATATAAAAAAATTATTGAGGCTAGTGGTTCTTGAGAGAGCCTATTCCAGTATTTGGACAAGGGTTTTTCTATGTCTGGCATAATGGTAAAATAGATCAGATAATAGTATTTGACTATTTTGATCCCGATCAATACTACTATAAAGTATTGAATAATAAAGAAATGTACTTGAAGGAAAAGACCATGTTAATGAATAACATGCAATACTACCTTGATCAAGAGAAGGTTCTAATTAATGGTAACAGATCCTTCCCTAGAGTTAAACATGTTGATATAGGCTTAAGAGGCGATCCAAGATACCCGTTTATAATATTCTTCATAGAGTTTGGAGGAGTTTTTGTAAAAGGACTTAATGTGTACGAGAATATCTATGAGGAGGAAGTTGTTGATTATAGCTATATAGTATACTGGATATTTAGTGAAGGCTTAAAGGCTGTTGAAGCCGATGTTGGTGTAAAGTATGAACTGGCTAGCGATGCACATATTCTAAAGTTCTTTGTCCGGAAGGGAACAAGAGTTGGTGGATATGAAAGAATAGTCTTTGAGTTACTAGATTAAATCACTTACTTACAATAATCGAGAACCTAGGAGGCTCTATCCATTCAGACCCACATCTAGGACATCGACTGGGTTTTTTAGGTTTATCAATGCTTTTAAATATATACCCGCATTTTCTACACCTGGGATAACTCATTACAAGAACTTCCTGTCCATTAGACCGCCTCCTTATGGTCTTTGCTATGTGGGCTAGATGATTATATACATCCCTAGGCTTTAGATCGATGCCAAGTATAGATATGATCTCATCTACGGAAAAGAACTCACCCCTATTCTCTCTAAGAAACTTCATTATCTTTTCTCTAGTGCTAAGCTCCTCCAATATACGCACCAATAGCTATTCTTCTCTCAACAAATATTTCCGTCACCCATATTAAATACCTTAAAATAAATACACTAGAATGAAGATGATGAGTGGGGACCTCCCACTAGGGGAGGTTTCCTGAATACTATGTGATGTAGGGCCAAAGCGCTGATTCAAATACTTTAAACTCGATGACGAATACGCCATCGGACGAGCTCTATAAATTAAAAAGCAATGAGTAGAATCCGACCCAACTGAGAGCTATTTTCCCTAGCCATTTCATTTGATAATATAGTCTGATAGCAGGATCGTTGGATCACCCCTTAGTATCGAGCTTACAAGAACAGTTTGTTTCTTGGAATTAAGTTAGCAGGTGAAATGTGTGAGTCTTTTTCTATTTAAATACTTTACTATAATCTATGGGGAGTGGTGTATCTAGGTAATGCTGCGAATAGTATCCATTGATTATAAGCGATATCCGTTCCTGGCTGATCCTAGCGAGTTTGTTAGGAAGCGGTGGCCGGGTCTGGGTATTGTTGATCTTATTATTACAAAGTCTGGAGTGATCTATGAGAGGGCTATGGATATAATAAGAAATGTTATTGAAAACGCTAGTATCGGTAAGCCCAGGTACATTACTGAAGAAGAAGTAGTATCTTTTTATGCAGCGCTAATGATTATTGCAATGGTTGGTAGCCGCTGGCTTGTAGATAGGTTTGCATTAACCTATTCAAAATACTCGGCATTGCTTCTTAAACGTGAACCTCCTGAAACCGTTGAAGCTATAGCAAAAAGAGTTGGAATAGACCTTATTTATGATCCTGTTAAAGCACCACGAATACCCCTGGGTTTTAAGAGAGGGACACTAGTTTACAGGATCCTTCCCTATAGCATGAGCATTAAGGATTACCTAGTGTATGGGAAGAGATTAATAAATGATCCAAAATATGCGCTTGTCAACCAAATAGTTGATGGAGGGAGGGTATATTTAGAACCGGATATTGCTATAAGAATTGTTGAAGAAGCTATTACACAATATATAAAATCTATGGTAAAACCTATAGAGGAGATACCATCTGAGCTAGTAGATGTTGTTAAAGAGATCAAGAACCTATTAGCAAGGACTTCAAAGGAGGGTGTGGGAGATCAGGGATTTTCTGAAGAGGCTCATGTAATAGACTTTAATAAATTCCCACCATGTATGAAGAAGATTATTGAAGATCTGAGAAATGGAGAGAATCTAAGTCATCATGCTAGATTCACTGTTGCAGCATTTCTGGCTCGAATAGGATTAGATGTAGATAATGTACTTGAGTTGTTTAGGAAAACACCCGATTTTAATGAAAGAATTGCTAGATACCAGGTAGAACACATAGCAGGTCTTAGGGGTTCTAAGAAGAAATACATGCCATATAGTTGTCAAACTATGAAGAGCCTAGGTTTATGTCCTATTGATGGAGATTGTGGTGGAAAAAACCCCCTTGTGGTTTACTGGAGAAACATTAGAAGAGGTATAAAGAAAACCTCTTTTAAGAAAAATGCTTAGTACCAGAAATAGTTAATAAGACTATTTTATCACTATGTAAAAACAGGTGGTTTCTGTGATTGATACAGGTAAAGCTATAATTGTTGAGGCATGCAAGGGTGTAGTAAAAGCTAAAAGAGTTGTTGAGGGTTCTCTCCACAATATTGTTAAGGAGGAGGCAAAGAAAGCCCTTGATAAATGGGATCCAAGTAGTTCAAACTTTGATATAATTCTCTATGAACATGATGTTGAAAGGTTATTACCGTTAAAGCCCGAGGAAGCTGATATAGTATTAAAGCTTGAGCCTACACGAATGAAGGATCGAGTAATATTTACACTTCCAATATACATAATTAGCTATAAAAACTATAGATCAGGTGAGGTAACTATTGATGAAGAGGCTATTGTGGTTGCACCATACATTACTGATGACTATATAAGCTATGTTGAAGAAGTAGCTATATTAACAACAAAAGAGGAGGAACAATAACTACTCCCCCAAGGATTTTCTGTACTTTCATGGATGTGTAGAAGATGTTTTTCAACACACATAGGCTATACAACATTGTTTCAGCAATGTTTTCCGCACCCTTTATTGCAGCTCTCGTTACAGCCCTGCTTTATATCTATGCAGTTATAACAATTATCGAGCTACTTATCCTGTTTTTGTCCATAGTCATTATACCCTTAGTTGTTAGCATACTATGGGCTTGGAGCAAGGGTATTCAATGGGACTATCCTGAGCGAAGACACAGAATCACCCCGTTCTCATTAATTGTCTTTGGCTATTTCTTAGGATTTTCATTTCTCTATATAATGCCTTCAACAATGTATTCTAAGATACTAGTTTTTAGTTACCTCCTTAACGGGTTTATCTCGCTAGTTATAACACTCTGGTATAAAATAAGTATCCATGTTGTTGGTATTGCTGGTCCAGCTACATTTCTTTATTTAATAAATTATATAGGCTCATCAATAATGTTTTATATATTATCAGTTATAGTGAGCTATTCAAGGTATAGGCTAAAGAGACATACACTTCCCCAAATAATTCTAGGATATACCGTAGCAATTTCAACAACATATATAGCATACATAGTATGTACTAGCTATTTGTAAAACATAGAACTAGGATATGCTAGTGTACCAGCATCCAGTAATTTAGTACCATGTAGGGATGTGTATTGGCTAGGTTTTGTATATACTGTGGAACAACTGGTGATAAAGAAAACCCTGTCATCAATGGTGTTTGTCTAAGATGTAGACTTAAGCGAAAGGAGCTTGTATCCCTTAAAAAGAAGTCAATAAAGGTTAGCTACTGTAAAATATGTGGTGCTATTAAAGTTGGATATAAATGGGTTGATACAAGTGGTTTTGAGGGTGCTATATCATTTATAATAAACAATATTGTTAAAGAACTTCTTATTCCAGGTAGTGGAGTAAGTAACATTAAAATTACTGGTTTTAACTTGAAAACAATGGCGTCTTGGAGAACTGTTGTTGAGATAGACATCATGGGATCATATGGTGAAACTGTTTTCCAGGATAGAGAGGAGGTAGTAATATATCTTGATCCTGTAAAGTGCCCGCGTTGCATAATGTATGATAGTAGAGAATTTGAAGCAGTGGTTCAGATTAGAGGCATAGATCCTAGTGTAATTAATAGGGTCATTGTGGAGGAACTAAATCTTGATAATAGGATCCGTAGGGACTTGATAGAAGCTATTGAGGTAGCAAAAGGTATAGATCTATACTTCTATACATATGGTGCAGCAAGGAAAATCGCTAGGAGAATTGCAGCTAAACTAGGTAATCTCATAGTTTCTGAGACCTATGAGGGAGCTGGTATGAGAAGTGGGAAACAAAGAGCTAGACTATATATTAGTGTAAAGCCAAGAGTGTAATCCCACATATATAAGAGACTCCATACAATCTTAATATATAAGGTGTGGGAAAGAGTAGGGAGGTCGCTAAAATGACTACTAAGAATAAAAGATATCCAGTAAAAGAGGATCTTATATTGATCCAGGAGCTGGTTAAGGATGGTAGAAAAAGCATTTCTGACTTGGCAAGACTTACAGGATTGTCGTATACTACTATACGTGAAAGACTTAATAGACTTATGGAGCGTAAGTTATTGGAAATAAAGCCTCTTGTTAATTCTAAACTAGTAGGTAATACTGCAGCACTGGTTAGAGTAAAAACAAGGAATCCAAAGAAGCTAATTGATAGACTCTGTTTATGTAATAGGGTTTTATCAATAATAGTATCTAATTCAAATAACGAGGTATTGGTTGCTATAGTTGGAAAAGATAAGCTTGAGATAATCATTATCGTGGAGAGATTAATAGCTAGAGAAGAATGGGTTGAAGAATTCCAGATAGAATACGGTATGCTCCCCTCTGATACAATGATACCTCTCCGCAATCCATATAGTTTATGTGGATCATGTGTGTATAGGAGTATGTATAAATGCAGCGGATGCTTACCCCCGCTTAGAATACGCTCACGTAGCTAAAGACACTGTAGGTGAGGTAAATGGCTTTACTTGATGTCAGGGAGTTGGCTGTCCGCGTTGATGGTAAAAATATTATTGAGAACGTATCCCTCCGGATCAACAAAGGAGAGATAACTGTATTAATGGGTCCTAATGCTAGCGGCAAATCTACACTCTTATATTCTATCATGGGTCTTCAAAAGTATAGAGTAGTTAAGGGGAAAATATTATTTAATGGAAAAGACATAACAAATGAGCCTTCATGGAAGAGGGCAAGAATGGGTATAGGATTAGCGTTTCAGAATCCACCAAAGATTCTTATTAGGCTAAGGTATCTTTCAAGAAAAATAGCTGAATTACATAGTTTTCATGAGTCATTAGAGAATATATCGAAACTACTTAGCATGGATCAGTTGCTTGACAGGAATATACACTATGGTTTTAGTGGAGGAGAGAGTAAGAGGACAGAGCTATTTCTGCTAATGCTTCAAAAACCAAAACTAGCATTGTTAGATGAACCCGATAGCGGTGTTGATATAGAAAGCATTAGATCTATTGCCGACTGTATAAATAGGTTAGCAGAAAACGGGGCTGGTGTGCTTCTTGTAACCCACCAGGGATACATACTTAGATATATTGATAATCTTGGGAGAGGTTACGTAATGTATAATGGAAGGATAATATATGAGGACGATGCATATATTGTACTTAAAAAAATAATGATACAAGGTTATTCAGGCTTAGCTTCTTCACATAAAAAAGCCTAGAGTAAGGTGTAGTGAATGGTTATTGAAGTAAAAATTGATGAAATAACTAAGAAGGTTTTAAGCAAAGCATTATCCCTTGGCCTTGAAGTAAACAAAACAGGCTCACTTATTGTTAATGAGTCAATGGCTTTTCATGTACTCTCTGAAGCTCTTAAAGAATACGGTATAATCTATGTTAGTATAAAGGAGGCTTTTGATAGGTACCCGGATATTATTGAAAAATATGGATTAAAGATGGTTAGGGTCGATCCAAGAAATATAGATGATGGCGTACTTCTCTATATCCCCCGGAACACCAAGGTTCTAGAGCCGATATATACATGCTTCGCACTAGCTAGAAGAGGAGTTGTTCAAAGGATCTATAATCTTTATGTAGTAGAGGATTATAGTGAAGCAGTTGCTGCTAAAGGCTGTTTAACTATTGTCCCAGAGGGCGCTCACTCTGGTATAACCGAGATCTATGTTGGAAGACATGCAAAGCTATCAAGTATAATGATACATAACTGGATGCCCGAAGTAAGAGTGTCTGCTCTTGCACGGGCAAGGCTTCTTGAGGAAGCAGTTTACTATGACTATTATGTAAATCTAACACATGTTAAACGCATTGGCTCGTTAACAGAAATATATCTTGAAGGAAATAGTGCTAGAGCGCAAGCAGACATGATACTAATTGGTAGAGGAAGAAGTACTATAAGTCATAATGTTATGGCATACTTAAATGCCCCCAAGACAAGTGTTGAACTAATATCAAGAATGCTTGGTGATGGAGAATCTAGAGTAGAAAGTACTACAAGAATAATTGCAAATGCACCTAATACTAGAGGGCATATAGAGTGTCAAGGGCTTCAACTAAGCAATAGTGCTGTTCTTACAACAAAACCTGTGCTTGAAAGCCATATTGATGAAACATCACTAACTCATGAGGCGAGCATTGGAAAGATCTCTGAAGAAGAACTTGAATATCTAATGGCAAAAGGGTTTAGGGAGGAAGAGGCTATATCACTAATTGTTAGAGGATTCCTAGAGCTAGGTTTCCAGAGGGTTCCAGATAAACTAAAGCCTGTAATAGAGAGGGTTCTTGATATATTGTCCCAGGCAAGAATGTAGCTTATCCTCTATAACTATAGGGTCCATGTATTGCAAGATCTAGGAGCTCATATACTTCTTTGCCAAGCACAAGTTCTCCTAGTTTTAATATATTTTCTAAGTCGGGATTTCTTCTAATCTTATATATAAGCTTCCTATACTCAGGGTGTTCATACATAAGCATTCTAAGTATTTCCTCAAGTATTCTCCTTCCATCACTATTTAACACATCATTATGGAAGTATATCCTATAGCCAAGCAGGAGCTTTTTTAGCAGATAACCTATATCTTTTCCAAACATTATTTTATAGCCTCAATACTATTTCTATGTAGGAGTTCTCTACCTTTTATAACATAGTATTTATTGGTATTTGGTTCAGAGAGAAGCAAATAACCAGCCCAGCAGTTTATTACCTCAAGCTTTCTATCAGTGATACGTTCTAGTACTGTGTTCTCAGCTCTCGAATATGTTGTTAACTCTATCTCTGGTAGAACTCTAAATAAGTTGATCTCAGTATTAGATCTAATTTCTTTGATGATCTTTCTTGATGTATCAAGTAGTCTTTTATACGATTTTCGCGGCGGGTAATATATTATCTCTTTTAAGCCTCGTTTCTTTGGTCTTTCAGTTAGCCCTGGTTTTCTACCAAGTTCTACTTCAAGCTCCCTGATCTTCAATGCACTAGTTTCTTCATGTAGTTTTACAGCAACTACATGAGGTTGTTCTCCTATTCTCTCATATAGTCTCCATGATCGAGTGCTTCCAACTTTCAATCCTATTCCATAGTCTACGAGATACACAACATATGTTAACCTATTCTTGATAGCTATATCCAGTCTCTTGCATGCTCCTAGGCTCTGTAATCCGCCAGCACTAAAGCATCTATCATATATTGCTCTTAATGAGTCATTATGTTCTCTACAATAACCTAGTCCTGAGTATACTCCCTTGGTGCAATACCTTCTTTTAAGAGGATCATCTCTTTTTAGTAATGTACCACTATGCCATCTGCATAACTGTTTGTATCCCCTTCCTAATACTATGTAATCGCCAGGTGCTACAAGGAATAACTCATCTGAGGATGTATCATGGACTATAATTCCATAGAATAGGAGCTTATATGTTGTTATATAATCTTCTTCTTTAGGAACCTGTAGAAAAGCTTCGAGACCTCCATATCCGATATTCTCTCTTGAACGAAACTTTGCTTCAACATAGAATAACCTTGGTATAAGCATTAAAATCTTCCTCTAACCACATAGTTATATTGTTGGTAGAAATAAATTTTGATAGTTAGACAATAATATTACTATAATGTTATTGTATAGAGACACTGGGATTACATGGCTCTATCTTCAATATATTCTTCTCAATAAGTATTTTCTCTAACATAGGGATCCCTACTTCACTTCCAACAGTATTATCGAATTCTATTAGTATGTCTTTTTCTTTGTAGAAGTCTATTATTGGCTGAAATGTCTGATAGTAGATCTCGTATCTCTTCCTTATAACCTCTGGTTCATCATCTTTTCTCCTTATTAATGGTGTTCCATCATCATCGCATACTAGATCGTTTTTGGGTGGCATAAACTTGAGGTTATAGATCCTACCGCATTTCGGGCATATATACCTGTTTGATAATCTATCAACAGCTACCTCCATGGGTACATAGAGATGTATTGCAGCATCGATCTTAGTTATTTTGTCCAAGGCCTTGGCTTGTGCTATGGTTCTCGGGAAACCGTCTAAAATGAATCCCTTTTCACAATCTGGTTGACTAAGCCTTTGTTTTACAACCTCGATAACTATCTCATCTGGTACCAGCAAGCCTTTTTCAATATACTCCTTTATTCTCCTGCCGAGCTCTGTATTCTTTGCTATCTCGGCACGGAATATGTCTCCTGTACTTATATGGGGTATACAGTATTTCTTCTTAAAGTAACTAGCATAGGTTCCTTTTCCTGCACCTGGTGGTCCAAGTAAGACTATTCTCAAGTTTTATCCCCCAAGCTATGCTTATGTATAGATTACAGTAGTATATGGGATAAATATCTAGGGGGTAAGTCTTGTTCTGTCTCTAACGAATAATATAGCCTCTCTAACATTCTTTAATCCAAGCATGCCCATCATTAGCCTTTCAACACCTAGTCCAAAGCCTCCATGGGGAGGCATGCCATACTTGAATGCTTCTAGGTAGAACTGGAAGTTGTCGGGGTTTAATCCCTTAAGCTTCATTGCTTCAATAAGTTTTTCGTATCTATGTTCTCTCTGGCCGCCACTAGATATCTCCAATCCCTTGTAGTCTAGATCGAACTTTCTTGTATGTATTCCATCTTCTTCTCTCATATAGTAAAAGCCTGTTGTTTCAAAGGGGAATTTTGTGATAAAGTATATATCATAGCCTTTCTCAGCCATGATTTTACCTAGAACTTTTTCTGCAGCCTCACTTAGGTCTTCTCCTTCAGATACCTCTATACCCTCTGATCTAAGGATATCTACTGCTTCTTCATATGTTAGTCTACGAAATGGTGTACTCAAAGGCTTTAATTCTATGCCAAGGATTTCTAGTTCTTCCCTACATCTATTACGAATGCTGTCAACAATGTATTTGATAAGATTCTCTAGAGTGTTCATAACATCCTCTTCACTATCAATGAATCCTTGTTCAACATCTATACCCCATGACTCGTTCAAGTGTCTGGTTGTATTGAATTTCTCTGCCCTAAAATAGGGTGTTATCTCATATACCCTGGGTATGCTTGATATCAACATTTGCTTATAGAGCTGAGGGCTTTGGCTTAGATAGGCTTTTCTTTCAAAATACTTTAGTTCAAAAAGTGTTGCTCCCCCCTCTGCTCCAGCTGCAACTATCTTTGGTGTATGGATTTCAAAGAAGTTATTTTTCTCAAAATACTCTCTAGCAGCCTTTAATATGGTATTTCTTATACTAAAAATTGCTTTTTCTAAGGGATTTCTCACCAGTAGATACCGGTATCTTATTCTTGTATCAAGGAGTGTGGGAACCTTACCAATAGTATCAACTGGTAGCGGTTCTATAGGCTTATTGTACACATAGATCTTCTCTGCAACATATTCTACACCACGCTTACTCCTCTGAATCTCGGCTTTTTCTCCCTCAAAACACATTGCTGTACCAATAGGCAGCTCTTTTACTTTATTAAAGAGCTCTGGTTCACGCTCCTTTTTAAAGACAATAACTGTTGGCTTAATATGCCTATTAGTACTCAGCTCTATTATAACTACTTTACCAACAATCTTCTTCCTAATAATCCATCCACATATTCTTTGCAGGCTTGTTCACCTAAACGCAGATATAATCCATTAATAAATAAATATTTAACTCCTAAATTAAACAATAATACTAGAAATGAATACTTGATACCTCAACAGAATAATTAATACAGTATATTGTAAAGTATAATGTTTAAAATATATAAGTGATACTAAACACTATAAATAATGGGCCAGCCACCCAGCACCGCTAGCCGACCCCGGACCCCGGGTAATGGAGTCCAAGGACACACGCTTATGTGTTTTTGGACTAACCTGGGGCAAACCACCGGCTAGCGGCGGCCTCCTAAGTGAGGCGGGTACCCGGGTGTGGCGCCGGGGGGAGCCTCGGGACCCCTGGGTGGGCTAGGCCTTTTTTGTTTCTTTTTATGGTATTTTTGTAGTTACTCTTTTTCTGATTTCTTCTATTACGATTATTATATGGGTTATGATGAAGATTTCTATGACTTCTATTAGTGGTAATGGAGTTGCTTTTAGTAGCCATGGCATTAGGTATATTGGTGCTATAGCTATTATAGCGGCTATTATGTAGCCTAATATATGGTACTTATTTCTTGTAAATCCTATTTCAAGGAGGCTTTTATCTGGGCTCCTCATATTGAAGCTATGGGCTAGCTCGCTTATTGATAATGCTAGGTATGCAGCTGTTGCAGCAAATAATGGTCTCAGTGATGCAGAGAACCATGTAAGCAGAGATAATACTACTCCAATGTATCCAAGGAAGTATAGCCCTGTCTTACCCAGTAAAGGCTTAAGAGCTGTAGGAGGCTTCTTCATTACATCAGGCTCGGGGGGCTCTAGTCCAAGAGTTATAGCTGGTAGGGAATCTGTTACAAGATTGATCCAGAGAATCATTGCAGGGGTTAACAGTAGCTTATCTAACAACAAGATACTTCCAAGGACAACAAGTACTTCTGCAACATTAGCTGATAACAGGTATAGTGTCGACTTCCTTATATTATTATAGCTTGTTCTCCCCTCTTCTACTGCAGCAACTATTGTTGCAAAGTTATCATCTTCCAGAATGAGATCGGCAGCCTCTCTTGCAACATCAGTACCCCTTAAACCCATTGCCACACCAACATCAGCAAGCTTTAATGCAGGAGCATCATTGACTCCATCACCAGTCATAGCAACTACGTGGCCTTTCTTCTTAAAAGCCTTAACTATACGGAGTTTATGCTCTGGTGAAACACGGGCGAACACAGCCACATTATCGATAATCTTCTCTAATTCCTCATCACCCATTAAATCAAGCTCCCTACCTGTAACCACAGTTTTTCCCTCCAGGGGAAGCCCTATCATCTCCGCTACAGCCTTAGCTGTTATTGCATGATCCCCTGTAACCATTACAACATTAATACCTGCATCAATAGCCTTCTTTATAGCACCAGGAACCTCAGGTCTAGGTGGATCAATAAATCCTGTAAACCCTATGAATACAAGATCATTTTCTATATTTTCCTGTTCAGACTCATCTTCTCCTAAGACCCTGTATCCGTGACCCAAGATCCTTAATCCTTTTGAAGCAAGTTCTTCGGCTATACCTAAGAATTCTTCCTTTTTCTCCTTATTAAGCTCTTTAATAACGCCATTAACTATATAGTACCTTGATTTTGATAGAATAGTTTCTGGTGCGCCCTTACTATAAAGTATTCTTTTATTATCTTTTTCTATTACAACGCTCATCATTTTTCTCTCGCTAGAGAATGGAATCTCATGGATTCTTCTATATTTCCTCCTAATAACTCCTGGATCTATACCAGACTTATATGCTAATACAACAAGAGCAGCCTCCAATGGATCTCCTATGGGTTTAGGCGGATTCACACTATAATCTACATCACTATTATTACATAATACACTATTCTCTATAAGAAGATCTAGTTCTTCTAGTTCACCATATCTAAGGACATTACCGTTATAGGTTATTTTGCCCTCCCGTAAATATCCACTACCACTAATCTCTAGAACCCCTTTGGATGGAAGCCAGATCCTTGTAACAGTCATCTCATTCCTAGTAAGAGTACCTGTTTTATCTGTGGCAATAACTGTTACACGTCCAAGGCTTTCAACAGCTCCCAGTCTTCTAACCAATGCATTCCTCCTAGCCATTCTCATTACTCCTAGTGCTAGTATCATTGTTAGTACAGCTGGTAGTCCCTCCGGTACCGCTGCTACAGCTAACGCTATACTTGTAAGCAGTGCTTCAATAGGGGAGGCAGCACCAACAATTATAGCCAGTATGAGTACTGCAACAGCTATACCAATAATTACGCCACCTAACTGCTTGGCAAGCTTATCCATTTCAACATGGAGCCTTGTCTTCTCTTCAGCGGTCTCAGCAACCATCTGGGCTATCCTACCAAGCTCTGTCTTCATACCAGTAGCAACTACAACAGCCTTGCCTGTGCCCCTTACAACATAGGTTCCACTATAAACCATGTTGATTCGATCAGCGAGAGGGGTAAGAGGATCAAGTATGACATCAGCCTTTTTAGCTATTGGATGGCTTTCACCAGTAAGCATTGACTCATCAACAGATAGGTCCCTTGCTTCAATAAGCCGTGCATCAGCTGCAACTCGATCACCCTCGCTAAGTATAAGTATATCACCAGGAACTATCTGCCTGGAATCAATCTCCATCAATCTCCCATTTCTCAAAACCCTAGCCTTAGGAATAGCCATGCTCTTCAACTTCTCAAGAGTCTTCTCAGCCCTATACTCCTGGATAACACCAGCAAAGATCATTATAGCCATTATAGCTATAATGCTATAGGCATCAGATGTCTCACCAACAATAATGGCTATAATAGCTGCAGATAAAAGAAGAAGCATAAATAAGTTAAGGATCTGGCCAAGAATGATCTTTAAAAGACTTCTACCACCCTTAGCTGTTAGCTCATTCAAACCATAGATTCTAAGCCTTTCCTTAACCTCATCATCGGGTAATCCATGCTTAGGATCTGTTTTAAGTTTCTCTAAAACCTCCCTAGTATTCAGTGCGTGCCACTTATCATTATTCAATGTATTATCTAGCCCCATATATTTCCATTGTTTAAATTCTTAATAAAAGGCTATAAGTTAAATATATTATTCACTCCGACACACTTCATAGCTAATTCCAAGAATGAAACCATTTATTTAACAACATATACCCAATATATACTTGGGAGAAGCAGGGGATATGCCCAAGAAGAAGAGGCGTTTAAGAAAAATAAAAACACTAGATCAATATTTTTCATTGCAGCCTGAGTCAGTGGAAGATAAAGATAACTCTATAGAAACTACTCTTATGGAAGAGTTAAACAAGGCTCCTATAACTACTCAGAAGCAAGAACGAGAAACTGTTGTAAAACCTTTACAACACATCCCTGTAGAAGAACCTATTGAAGAAGAGTCTGAGGAGAATTTTGAAGAGTTTATTGAAGAGATCTTGACGGATCTATTGAAAGCAGATTCTGAGGTAAGAGAAAGCACTTTTAGTAAAAATAATGTAGTAAAGGAGCCAACACTACAGGAAATAAGTATGAAGGAGGCTACTTCCAACGGTCTTATAGTAACAGAGAAGCCTGAAGAAGAAAAGGTAGAGAAACACGTTTTATCTTCCATAGCCTTGCCAAGCGGAGAGATATTAAGAAAACTTATAGAAAAACCAATTGAACTAGGAAGCATCATTTCATGTAATAACCAAGGGGAGTGTAGTGATGGAATAAAGATTTCAGAGATCTTTGTAGATAATTTTGGGTTTAGACGTCAAAGAGGCTTCGTACGTACATCCCGTTTACCAATAATACTTGACTGGCTTATTGAAGAAGGTGTTGTTAAAAAAGTGCTTCCCAGAGCATACAAGCTTGAGACAAACCGTGGTGCTTTAGCTCTTGTTCCAGAGGATTTCATATGCGAGTTAGTGAAAAGATATGGTGTTATTATTAAAAACTATGATTGTAGCAATTACCAAGTAAGTTTAGAGGGTACAAGTAGGAGAAGGAAAAAATAATTACATTTAAACAATATAGTTAGCAACATTAATTGTTACATTGTAAGCGTAAGCAACTATACCCGTTCATTAATGTAATGGTGAGAATTGATTAACTTCCAAAAGCTTGTAGGCGGCTTATACATTCAAAATACTAGTGTCTAGAAGGTATGTAATATGGTCTAGGAACAGCTGTATCAGTATATATACGTGGTATTCTTCTCCTCCTCCGCCTCTTCCTTATCCCTCTTCTTTCAGGTGGTAGCTCCATTCCTGGAAGTCCGTAGCTTCCATCAGGAAATTCTACAAGTATTCCCATGTCAACTAATTTATTTAATGCTCTTCTAAGCCTATCTTCACCAGCTATACCACTAAACTCTTCTCTTAGCTCATCCCATGTCATTGGCCTACCTTTTTCTCTAATAGTATCAATTATTACATCTCCTAGTTCTTCATCTCTAGGTGCAACTAGTACTACTATCTCGGAATCTTCATAAACCACTCTTCTGGACCTAGCCATAGGTATTTCACCCCTAATACTATCTCTCCTTTCTAAGTAACACTATAGATAGTAGTGTTTATAAACCCTTCTCATATAAACGAAGGGTCCCACAATTTTAGGATTTTCCCGTAATGTTTATAATAAATAATACATTTTCCCACTATATAGTCCCACTATAAGGGAATCCTCTTAGTCTTCGTTATTAACCAGTTCCATATAAAATATTATTATAAGGTGGTAGCTATTCCGGCCAAATACCTTCTAGCTCCTGCTGGTTCCAAGGTGTTATTGCTTGGAAATGAGGCTATTGCAAGAGCTGCTATAGAATCTGGGATAGGTTTTGCATCAGCTTATCCAGGAACACCTAGTACTGAGATAATTGAGGCTCTTGCAGAGATGGCTAAGGATGTAGGGTTTTATGTAGAATGGAGTACTAATGAAAAAGTAGCTTTCGAGGCTGCTTATGCTGCTTCTCTTGCAGGTGTTAAAGCACTTGTTGCCATGAAGCATGTGGGAGTTAATGTTGCAGCAGATATACTTATGAGTAGCGCCTATGCAGGCACTAATGCAGGTTTCCTAGTAGTATCAGCAGATGATCCTGGGCAACATAGTAGTCAGAACGAGCAGGATAATAGATGGTATGGCTTCCTAGCCCACATACCTGTTATAGAGCCATGGAGCCCCTCTAGTGCATACAGGCTTGTAAAAGCAGCATATGAGCTTAGTGAACGATACAGGCACCCAGTAATATTTAGGTCTACGACAAGGATAAGCCATACAAGAGAATCCATATTGCTTGAACACGATATCCCCAAGAATATTAAAACAAAGGGAGTATTTGACAGAGATATAAAAAGATATGTACTAATACCTGCTCATGGAAGGCTTCTTAAGAAGAAAATGATGGAGAAATGGAATAGAATCATTGAAACTGAAGGAAGAGAACCCTTTATCAAAATCATTAACCCTGGAAACAGGAAAGTAATCATTGCATCCGGTATAGCCTATGCACATACAATAGAGGCTCTAGAACATCTAGGAAGAGGGAACGAATACACTATTGTAAGAGTTTCCCTCCCAGTACCGTTGCCTAGGAAACCTATTATAGAAATTTGTAGAGAAGCTTCTAAGGTTCTTGTTCTTGAGGAACTAGACCCTATTGTAGAGCAACAGGTTAAGAAGATATTATTTGATGAGGGAATAGAAACAAAAGTTTATGGGAAAGAATATGTACCGTTGAACCAAGATCTCGATCTTGATAAAGTATATAGGGCTATCAAGGCTTTTGAGGGACTGGATCCAAGTGAAACACCATGGAGGCCTAGAGAGCCAATAAAGACAGAGCCTCCAATACCTCCTAGACCCCCTGTTATGTGCCCCGGATGCCCCCATAGGAATACATTCTATATAATAAAGGTTGCTGCAAACAAGGCTGGGCTTAGGAATCCTGTATTTACTGGAGACATAGGATGTTATACACTAGGGTTCCAGAAACCCTTCAAGACCCAGGAGACAAGCTTTGAAATGGGTGGGAGCATAGGGGTGGCTCATGGGCTTAGCAAGACTATAGAAGAACCGGTCATAGCTGTTATCGGGGACTCAACATTCTATCATGCAGGCATACCTCCATCAATAAATATTGTATATAATAAGGGGAGAGCAATAGTCCTTGTTCTCGACAACTACTATACAGCAATGACAGGGCATCAGCCACATCCAGGGACAGGATATACAGCAATTGGTGAGAAAACCTACAGGGTTCCAGCAGAAAAAATACTTGAATCAATAGGGTTCAAGACCTATGTTATTAACCCAATGAATGTTAGAGAATCTATTGAGAAAGTAGTTGAAGCATATAAAGCTTACAGGGAGGGTGGCCAGGTAGCAATTGTATCACGGATGAAGTGTGCATTACAGGCATTGCGTGATGCTAGGAGAGCTGGGATAAAACTACCAGTATACGGTATTATAGAGGACAAGTGTACAGGCTGTATGGTTTGTGTAAACCTACTTGCGTGTCCAGCAATAATTGTTCCAGAAGATGGTAAGAAACCAAGAATACTTCCTGAACTATGTGCTGGCTGTGGATTGTGTGCACAGGTATGTCCATTTAATGCTATTGAGGTTATAAGACCAGGTGATCCAGACTGGATAAAAGCTTGGATGTAGGTGGTCTGGTATGACTAGATATAATGTACTTCTAGTTGGTGTGGGAGGTCAAGGGCTTCTAACCCTAGGCTCTATTATAGGAAATGCTGCAATCGAAAACAATGTACACGTTACTATTGCGGAGACCCATGGCTTAAGTCAGAGGGGAGGAAGCCTTATTGTACATGTAAGGCTTGGGGAGGGTTCGTCCCCCCTAATACCTAGGGGAGCAGCTGATTTAATAATAGGATTAGAAGCTTTAGAGACAGCAAGGTATATCGAGTATGCTAGGGAAAATGCCTTAGTGGTTATGAACGAGTTTCTATGGCCACCGCCGCTAGCTAAGACACCTAGTCTAAACACTATTATTGATGAAGCAGGAAAAAGAGCAAGACTCTATATAATTAATGCTAATAAAGAAGCAGAAAGGGCTACAGGACTTGTAGTTACAGCAAATACTTTGATCCTAGGGTATGCTATAGGAGTGGACAAGGACTTTGCTAAACTACTTGGGGGAATAGATGTAGTTGAAAAAGCGTTAGCGAGGGTATTTAGAGGAAAAGCTCTAGGGCTAAACAAAAAAGCCCTACGCAGAGGATACGAGCTTGCGGTATCTCAGTAAACAATGTTTTTTCTTAGACATATTACTCTTATACTTCTAGTTAAATAAGAGTTCTTGATTAGGTGTCCTGGTTTTGGAGAGACTAGATGCTATAATAGAGGAGCTTATTGAAAAAGCCAAGAACATTCTTAGGCATAGCTATGCTCCATATAGCGGGATCCATGTATCCTCTGCAATATACACTGATAAAGGGAATATATACCTTGGTGTAAATGTTGAGAATTCAAGCTACGGCCTAACAATATGTGCCGAAAGATCAGCCATAGCTTCAATGGTTTCAAATGGGGAAAGAAAGCCCCTAATTGTGGCAATTATTACTGACTACCCCCAGCCTATACCTCCCTGTGGAGCCTGCCGGCAGGTTATAGCAGAGTTTAATGAGGATACAGTAATAGTTATGTATAGTATAAAATCTAAGGTTAAACAAATAGTAAGGTTATCAGAGATATTTAAATCACCGTTTAAGCTATAGAAGAGGTTTTAAGGAACTAGATAAATACTGGCTAAATAGGGATGAAGAAGAACCCGGGAGAAGGATACCCCGATCTCTATGAGGGGTTAAATGACTTAAATAATTGATAGCGGGCGCAGACCTTATAAGATCCTCTTTGTAGTTATTCTTTTCTCTGATAACGTAATATATATGGCTAGGACCCCTATCATAGTTAAGATTATTGAAGGGATAAGTATTTTAAGATATAAATTTATTAGGTGCTCAGACATTTTTAGATCTTCAAGGATATAGTTTACATGGGTTATACCCGATATGGTTGTATGGCTTGTCCTATTATGTATTAATATAGTTTTTAGCGGCGCCTCTTGAAGCTTCACATTAAATCCATAGAATACTTTTTCTTCCTTGATCCTTCCTATGACTGAGCCTCTTATAGGGTAGTATGTTACACTAGTGTTGTAAATATAGTATACTCCAACATAGTTATTGTTAATCATTATGGAATATGCTAGTGAAATTATGGAAATCGCCATTATTGTTATTGCTATGGCTATTATAATGGTTTTATCGATATATGTTTGCCGATATGGTTTAACTAGATAATTGAACTTTGTTTGCAATACCCGCCTTAATTCTTTGATCTTCTTTCTATTAAGCATTATTTTAGCTAGAACATATCCTGTGATAAAGCCTGCTAATCCATTAATTAGGTTAGGGCTTTTGAAGAACAGCGGTGATATGTATGGTTCAATAATGATTAATAGTAGCCAAAGGATTATGTAAACATGTTTATTAAGAATTAAACATTTTAATTTTACAAAGGTCTTCCAGCATTTACAATACCCTACACCGCTATATAGGGATAAATAAGCACCAACAAGCCCTGATGCTCCTCCTATGGAACCTGTTATAACGACACCCAGCAACAGGGGTTCAGTAAATAACATGTTATAGAGGGATTGAGCATACAGACCAACAATACCTGATAATATATAAATAGCTAATAAGCGTAAACTCCCTAAGCCTACCTCTACGTATCTTCCAAACAAATAGATCAAAATTACTCCTATTAAAAGTCTTGGGAAAGTAGGATAGATAAATACGGAGAGGAAGAGCTTTATGAAGTAGTATGGATCAAGAGGATCAATGTTTATAACATCAATTGTATAGGGTAGAGTATAGTGTGGTGCATTAAATGCTCCTATGATATTTAATCCAATGAAGAGTACTATGGTGATTATACCTATAAAATAAGTGGTCTCCACGCTATATTCGACAAGGTCTTCTATGTGACATGCTATACTAAATGCCTGCTTTGTTTCAGTTACTTCACCCAACTACTTCTACACCAAAAATACTATGATTCCATAGACCAGGTAATATCTATATCTAAGACTTACTATCTCTATTAAGTATTAAGTAGGAATAAGAGTATATGTTTGAAAACTATGAACCTACATAGTTGCTTCTATATCCTTGTGGCGCATTATATATAATGTATCTACAGCCTCTAAGTACTCCTTATCGTTATATGGTATTCCAAGTTCTTCTGCAATAACTCTCTTTGATGTCTGTATACCCAGAAGCTCTATTGCTTCTTGCTGTGTTATAGTATTTTTTGAAAGGATCTCAGCTTCTCTTGTTTTTAAGTCTTCAAGAAGCTCTATATATTTTATTAGAATATACCTAGATAGTTCATTAAATCTATTATGAATGATCTCTTTTTTCTTCCTAGAAATAATTGATCACCTCTTCACTTATTATACTTGAAAAGTTTTATGTTTAAAAGGAGGGGTTTAGTATTATTAAGGTATTTTCAGTTATCAGACTAGGATATTAATGAATTGTTACTAATGATGTTTATTTTTAATCCTTAATTTATGGATAAAGTTTTTGTAGAGGCTACTTAGGGCTAGTAAGGTGTAGAGGAGTTGGGAAAGCCTGTTGTATGGATAACTGTTTCCTATGGAGATATTGAGGATGCGTACATTCTCAATGCAGTATATATAGCTATGAAGGAGTTGAGGAAAATGGGGATTGAGCCTGTTCTAACACAACTATATCACCCAGGCATAAGACCCAAGATCACTGTTAATGGACTGGATTTAAGGATAGACCATGATCTCCCAGAAAATATTGTATCAACAGCTTTAGAGATCTTAACAACTATCATGGTTAATGATAACAGATCTATAATAGAGGGTAGAATAGCTGGTGCTATTGATAGGAGAGGATAATAAATTATTTCTCCATATTTCTATCTAGATAGCGGTGTATTAGTGTTGATGTACAGGGGTTTTGCGGGTTTATTGGTTTTTATCATATTATTATTTTCTATGCTATATCTGCCAGGGTCAACAGCTTTATCAGATACTAAATACTGTTCATTCAGCAGGTTTTCAAAGGATATAGAAATAGGTAATGTAAAGTATATTTATTTATCATCAGAGATTGTCATCCGTAATATGCAAAACTTCACATACATAACAGTTCTTCTTTCTAGCAGGGGAGTATATCATTACGGTTTTGCAATATTGGCTGATCCTGATTATTCTTATCCAATTCTTTATATGGTATTAGGAACCCAGAATCAGTGGATTCGTGTTGGAGACGTAAGAGTGAATAGTACGATAAAAATAGACATGCTCATTGATACAGTTAATAAAACTATATACTATAGGGCCATCAACAATGTATTAAGAATAAGGAATTTAAGCTATGTAGCCGATATAGTAAAGATAAGGCTTATATCAAGTAGTCTTGACATAAATATTCCAGTGCCTAAAGTTGAAGTCAGATCACTTTCCATTATAGGATCCAATAATAGTGATGTTGTATCGCTTTTCAGGAATGGTTCTTTAAACAAGATTATAGAACATGGTAAACAGGTCTTTGACTACTTAGACTATTGTATCAATACAGCATCTAC
This sequence comes from Desulfurococcales archaeon, assembly GCA_021163115.1. Classification (GTDB taxonomy): domain Archaea; phylum Thermoproteota; class Thermoprotei_A; order Sulfolobales; family Desulfurococcaceae; genus JAGGXK01. The sequence goes on from JAGGXK010000071.1 coordinate 33,341, forward strand.
CACACCAACCACTAAGCCTACTACTTCCTACTTCTCTTCAACAAAAATTATGCCGTTACCTATATCCTCATTTGCAGATCTAGTTACGATATTTATAGGTTTAGGACTTATTGTCTTGGTGCTTATTGCATATAAAAAGAAACGGTCCCACGGTCCGTGAATAATTCATTCCATCTAGTGGTCTTTTAGAGAGGCCCCGGTCATCCCACTTAATTTACTAGTATAAGTCTTAGATAACTATTTTCTTTAAACTCTTTATCAGTTACAAGGTTTCTTAATAACTCTTGATCCACTACCTCAATTTCTTTCTCTCTAAGGATTCTCTCCTTTAGCTTAGGTGAAAACCTGTTAAGATAACCCAACTCTATTGTTTTAAGATACCTACATACTGATATACTTGAAGTATAATGTCTTGATACAACTTGTTTTTCAACAGTGACTGTACATAGATATATGTTTATCTTAGGCAATAGCCTTCCTCACCCTCATTTTTACTTTCTTCTGCAGTATTCCTTTAAGGATACCTACTGCATAAATTAATGCCTCAGGCCTTATTGGACATCCCGGAACATAGTATACGCCATCAACTTCTATGCCACGGTTTTTAAGTATTTTTAGTAGCTCGGGAACCCCGCCTATAGTGGAGTAGGTATCATGCCATATACCTCCACCAACAGCACAAGAGCCTAAGGCTAAGATAAACCGTGGTCTAGGTACAGCCTCTATAGCTCTAATTACTTTTGGTAGAGACTCGTAGGTTATTGGGCCAGTTAATAATAATGCATCAGCGTGTCTTGGGCTGACAACAAGTTTTACACCAAGTCTTTCAGCATCGAAGTAGGGGGTTAGAGCATCCAAGATCTCTATATCACAAGCATTACAGCTTCCTGTGTTTAAGTGGAAGACCCATATACTTTTCTTTATATACTCACTCATACTTCATTACACCTCCTCTCCTCTTTAATAAAGCGTTTAGGGTCTTTTCTCTACGACACTTAGGATCTTTGTCAATATAGTTTTCTGTTAAAGGAGCTTTTTTGATAACATATATTTTCTGCCTTATAGTCATAAATGCGGAACCACAGCTACTACACTTAACCATGTCGTGTACAACTATATCTACTAGATCATCTATATTGTCTGTTGCAAGCTCAAAATCTCTAGTACCTCTTATAGCATTTACAGGGCATACATCAATACATCTCCAGCAATAAATACATCTACCGATAAAGTACTTGATCATGCGTTGCCCGTTTTCTTCAATAAGTTCTAATGCGTTAGGTGGGCATGCAAGAACACATGCTCCACAGCCAATACACTTCTCTTCATCAATTTCGATCCTACCTCTGAATTCATCAGTAATCAATGGTTCTGCGAAGGGGTATTTTCTCGTAACTCTGCCAGTCTTTAGAGCTATTTCTAAAGCTTTCAGTATTGTTGAGCGGCTTGTAGCTGGTTTGTCTTCACTCATATATGATCACCCTGGACATAAACCTATTCCTATTCTCACGATTTTTCTAGCACTGGTCTCGTTAATTACATAGATTCTATCAGTACAGGAGAAACATGGATCAATACTAGCTATAGTAAGTGGTGCATCAGCTAGTGGTGCTCCCTTTAACATAACTTTTAATGCAGGAATATTTTGATAGGTTGGTGCTCTTACCTTCCATCTATACGGTCTACCATCACCTGTTATTATATAATGTATATCCTCTCCTCTAGGAGCCTCTGCAAGTGAAACAGCTGCTCTATTCTCTGGTATCTCAAAATCCTCAGCCATAATAGGTCCTTTAGGTAGCTGGTCTAGTAATTGTCTAATAATCTTAATGCTTTCAATAACCTCATCTGCTCTAACTAGTAGCCTAGCAAGGTTGTCTCCAGAATCATATACTGGGACATTAAAGTCCACGTAATTGTAAGCAGCATATGGTACGTCACGCCTAACATCCCTGTCTAGGCCAGAACCTCTTGCAGTAGGTCCTACAACACTTAGTTTTCTAGCATCTTCTTTGGGTAGTATACCTGTTTCTGTAGCTCTCTTCTTTACCTCTGGTACTGCTAGTAGGGCTTTCAGATACTCCATGTAATCTTTTTCAACTTTATCCAATACTTCAATAGCCTGCTTCTTCTTATCTTCATTAATATCTCTTCTCACACCCCCTACAAGGTTTATTCCATAAGTTTTCCTACTGCCAGTAAGGAATTCGGCAAGAACCATTATATGTTCTCTAATCCTCCATGCATGCATAAATCCTGTATCATAGCCAAGTAGGTGAGCTGCAACCCCTATCCATAATAAGTGGCTATGGATTCTTTCGATTTCAAGTACTATGCTTCTAATAAACTTTGCTCTCTCTGGTACATCAATTTTTGCAGCCTTTTCCACAGCCTGAGCATAGCATGTGCTATGGACGAAGCCGCAGATACCACATATTCTCTCAGCCAGAAAGTTTACCTGTTGATAATTCATCCTACTTTCCCCAAGCTTCTCTATACCTCGGTGTACATGGAATCCTCTATATTTTACATCAACAACAGTTTCTCCCTCAACATATAGCTCGAAATACTCTGGCTCATGCAATGCTGGATGATATGGTCCAACAGGGATTGTTGCTGTAGCAGTCTTTGGTGGGGTAATTCGTTCGCCAACAGCACTTGGCCTAGGCCTAATATTGTATGGTACATCCTTACGTAATGGATGCAGGTTATCAGGCCATCCAACCGGGAGTACGAGCCTATATTGTTTCCTCCCCTCAAACTCTATTCCAAGAAGATCCCTAGCTTCCATTTCACACCAATCAGCAGCAGGAACTATATCCATTATAGTAGGGGCTACAGGCTTCTTCGGATCAAGATATGTCTTAACTACAATGTTTAAGCCATTTCTATCATCACCAAAGATATGGTAAAGTGCAAAATGGCCGAGTAGAGGTCTTTCATCAGAACCAAGGCATGTTCTCAAGTAACAATCCATCTTATTATGGATAAACTCTGTAACATCTCTAAGCTTCTCCTTAGGTACAACAATAAATAATGTATCGTTGGAGAACAAGTAATCAGCCTTTGGATAAATACTCTTAATACCGTCAATGTACTCCTTTAATACGTGATCTAAACTTTTTTTAGTCAACTCATAACACCTCACTTAAAGACTAGATATAATATGATGGTTATAGAAAAAAGTATAGAATAAAGTTTCAACAATGAAACAGGAGCTATATCAACTCTGCTTCTTCCAAACAAAGCAGCTAAACCAGCATATATAACCCATAGTATTGGAAGAATTATTAAACTTGTAATCAAGGCATACATATTTGATCCTGTAAATGGAGCGATAAGAACATATACTGGAATTAGTTTGAATAATGCTCTTCTTACAAGGTTTGCATACACAAATACTCCAAGAAGAGGGCCTGTTAGCTCAACTAGTATACCTGAAGCTATCTCTGGCTCAGCTTCTGCTATATCGAAGGGTTGTCTACCGCATGATACATAGCCTACTATAAACAGTATAGCTGCAAGAATGAGATATGCAGGAGTAGGATGAATATAGGGTAAGCTACTTAGATAGGTTTCTCCTGAGAAGAATATAAGAAGGGCCATGGCTATAAAGAATACTATCTCATTTACAAGGACTAGTAATACCTCTCTAGTTGCTCCTATAATGGCAAATGGGTTAGATGTTACAAATGGTAGGACAATAAATGTTGTCTGTAGAATAGTTATTAAGATAATTAGTACCATTATACTGTTCCACATAGGAACCAGTACGGCTGTAATAAAGTATGTTATAGACATTATAGAGAGCATCATGTATAAGAATAAGAAGAATACTACATGGAATGGATTAGGTATCACACTCAATTTCTTAGCAAAAAGTTTTCTAATATCATACCATGTCTGTAGAATAGGAGGCCCTATTCTACTATGAATTGCTGCCTTCACTTTTCTCTCAATACTATCAAGTATAGGGACAATAAATAATAAAGTAGTGATACTCGACAATACCAAGCCCGCATTAATAAAATCCAGCGACATAAGTGATCACCGGAGATAAACTATATAATATAGTGCTAGAACTAAGAAGGCAAGTGTAAACAGTACACCAATAAATAGTGATGACAGAGTTGTTGATTCGTATAGTGATTTTTGTAGTAAACCAAGTTTTCTAGTTACTCGTTCAGTAGTCCTTATAATCCATGCCTCATTTTTGTTTCCAAAGCGTACGGTTTTTACAAGGAAGTACTTTAGTTTATTAGAGAGTTTGGCCCCGATCCTTGTTATGTCCCTCTTTACTTTCTCAGCAATTTTCTCAAGATATCTTAGCGTAGATGCTGTTGTAGCACTCATAACTCAATACCTCCTAGCCACGGCTCTGGTGCTTTATAGATCTTTGGTGATATACTATAACTAATTGCTAATAATACTAGTGCTAATATATGGATTATCAATAGTATATTTATTGCGCTACTAAATGAGATTAGCGGAAGCATTGTAAAAGGCAAAGCTATTACTGCTATAGCTGGTATTATTTCACCGATTTTTTGTAGACTAGTGATCTCTAAAGCAGGTCTTGGAACTCTTCTAGTAGGATAACCTATATAGCATCCAAGGTATTTAACAGAGTATACTATACTGAATATTGATGCTATTCCAACACTAACTATAAGTATTATTGATTCTAGAATACTGTATTTTAGTAGATCAAGTACTGTTATAATAACTAGGGCTTTAGCCATAAAACCTATTGTAGGCGGTAGCCCCATTAGTGCTGTTACTCCAATAACTATGTAATTATAGATCTCTGGTGTGACTCCTGAGAGATAGCCAAGGTTTCTTGTATCAAAAGTGTTTGCAAGAACCGCTATGGTCCCTGTATTAAGGAATAACTGGGTCTTAACAAACCCATGGTATAGTGCATAGAATATCACTAGATCCTTTACATAGTTTATTACTGGCATAAGGGATAATAATATAACCATTATACCATAGTGTGCCATAGAGCTATATGCAAGCATTCTCTTAACATTGGTCTGGGCAGCAGACATTACTGAACCATATATTATTGTAACCGCGCCCATTATAAGCAGGATCGTCATAAACAGCATTTTATCCACTATTACAGTATTATATATTCTTAATAAACCATATACTCCCATTTTAGACATTAGCCCGCTCATAATAGCGGTTACAACAGGTGGTGCTTCAGCATATGTATCTACAAGCCATATATGTAGCGGTATCTGTGCTAGTTTTGCTAGGAAACCTATTACAAGCAGTACTGTTATAACATGGGGTGCTGTTACTCCATAGGCTTGTAGTGTTGAAAAGTCGGCTAGTAATGCATTAGTTATTCCTATTTTCTGTGCTTCCACACCAATCCATGTAAATAACGATGTATCGCCAGCAGTAGCACAGATTATGAGATACTTCATACCTATATTCCATAACACTGTACCCCGTTCAATCATTATTAACAGGAATCCTGTAATCTCTATAGCAATCCATAGAATAGTTAGCTCTAGCAAATTATATGCTGTATAAAACATTATTAACAGGGCCAATGAAGAATCTATTATTGTCTGAAGGCTAGATGCTTTACCGAAGAGCGTTCTAAAGTATCCCTCACTATACAAGCTTATTGACAGGCTGGCAAGACTTGCAAGCACTACAAACATGATCTGGATCCGGTCAAAAGCAACTACTCCATAGATGACACTATAGACTATCATATAGATCCATATTATTGTATAAGCAAGAATTCTCAATACCCTGCTTAATCTTCTATGCTTATCTACACTCATACCACCTATTATTGCAAATATGAAGATCAAGGCCCATGTAGTATAGCGTAGATGGTCAATCATGTAACACCACCTACTCCGCGTCCAGCAATTAAGTAGAGTGTATAGATCATGATAATTAGTAAAGGCAAGGAAAGAAGCAGAGCTATAAGTACCGGGATATTTACTCCTCCACTACATATTAGAGGGAATACCATGTAGATATTCGCACCTGCAGCTATAAGCTCCATAAATTCTATCTCATTATACTCCCTAGCTTCAATATTTGTTCTTATAGATGGTTTATCAAAGAACATATGCATATATCTAAGCCCTATTGCTACAGACAACGCTATTGTTAGCACGAGACCTATTAGGGGGAATATTTGTTCTATAGTATTTAATCCAAGCTCTAATGATGCTATGAAACCAAGCAGTTTTGCAGTAAAACCTGCTGTGGGTGGTATACCTATTAATGAGAATATAGATATATAGGCTGCAAGTGAGGAGATGGGAAACAATTTACTAAATCCTCTTATTAGCTCGATCTTCCTTGTATGGTAAACTAGCTCCATAGTTCCAGCATTCAGGAATAATGATGCTTTATATCCTGCATGAGATAGTATTGCTAGAATAAACACTGTATAAGCTATAGGCTCCCCTGATACAACATACACGGCAAGCATTACAGCGGATAATCCTGTACCCATTATAGTACTATATGCAAGCATTCTCTTTATATCATGCTGGATAAGACTTTGTAAGCCACCATAAACTATAGATATTATCCCTAAAACAGCTAAGACGTAGAAGAATATTATGGGATCAAGGCGGATGATCTGGTAAACTCTATATAATCCATATAATCCAAGCCCGGTCATAACACCGCTTAAAAGCGCTGATCCAGGTGATGGTGCAACTGTGTGAGCGTCCGGGAGCCAGAAATGGAGTGGAACAAGTGCGGATTTTGTAATAAATCCTATAAGAACAAGTGGTAACAGGTAACTAGGTATGGCTGGTCTTAGCTGTTCTAATATCCAGTATGGTGTAAAAAGTGCCTCGAATAAGCCTTTTTCAATAATTATTGTTGTTGCTAAAGATAATATACTTAGATAAATTAATGTGAATACTGTTATCTCAAACGTCATAGTTGATATAAATAAGAACCTCTTTGAAGCCCTGTGCCCAGCGGTTTCTCCATAAAATATTATAGTGAATCCAAGGATTTCTGCCAAAGTCCATGAAATCGCTAAAAGTATTAGAGAGGGAGATATAAATGCTGATATAAGTAAGATAGAGAACAAACAGATCATGAGGTCAAGGTTTATAGTAATACCCTTTTTGTCTTTATAATCAATTGAATATAGTGTTATAGGTAGGGATAGTAGTGTAAAGGAGAGGCCCATTATAAAAGATAGGGAGTCAATATACCTAGTTATATAAAACAATATGGTTGAGAATGCAAGCAATATATAGGATACTATGTATAAACCAGTCTTTACGTTTCTATCTCTAGCTCTAAAAACTAGGTAGAGCATGGGAAAAATAAGTATGTATAGAGCTAGTGCTATAATAGATTCTATAGTTGACGGTATCAACTCATTAACCCAGCCCTACTGTTTTATTGACTCCATCCTAGCTTTAGCAAATAACTCGGCAACCCTATACTTTGTTTTATCAAATACTTTCTCCTCCTTACCAACAATTATAGCGCCTGCGGGACACATTGCTGCACAAGCTGGTATTAATCCGTTTGATCTAAGCCCTTTACATAGATCACACTTAATCGCTACTCTGGCAGCAGGATGTAGTTCTGGAATACCAAATGGACATGCATAGAGGCATGCAAGACATCCTATACATCTAGATTCCTCAACATATACTGCTCCATCTTTATCTCTAGTCATAGCACCGGTAGGACATACATCAATACAGGGAGCATTTTTACAGTGCATACATGATACAGGTATCTCAAGGCCTATACTGGTCCTGTATACTTTAATAAATGGTTTTCCGTAAAGAAACTCACATACAGCTTCACATGTTCCACAGCCTATACAAGTAGCTAGATCTATTACTCTTAGGTATTTTGGACCAGGACTATCTTTCCCTTTTCCAACAGACATTTAGAACACCTCTTCATGTCTTATACACTTTGAATAAACTTATTCGATCTAGCACGTAGAAACATGTCAAGATTACATGCAGCCCTTAAGCCTGAGGCAACAGCTGACCCTATCTTCGAAGGCCCTGTAACAACATCTCCTGCAACAAAGATCTTTGGATTACTTGACTGGTATCGCTCATCTACTACAACACAGCCCCATTTATCAAGCTCTATACCTAGTTTCTGGAGAGCCTCTTTGTCTTCTAATGAAACAGGTGGGGTAGATAACTCGCCTGTAGCAAAGATTACTAGATCAGCATCCATTATAAACTCTGAACCAGGAATAGGTTCTGGCCTTGGCCTTCCGCTTCTATCTGGTTTACCAAGCTTCATTCGCTGGCACTTTATACCTTTAACTTTATTATCTTCAGTAATTATTTCAAGGGGGGATATAAGTTCCTTGATCTCTACACCCATAGCCCTTATCCGTTCCATCTCATAAACGCCTGCAGGAGCATATTTTATAGTCCTCCTATAGACGAGATGAACCTCGTCTGCCCGATCCCTAATGGCTTGTTCAGCAGCGTCTACGGCACTATATCCCCCACCAATAACTACTACCTTACCCTCGGTTACAGGCTTTTTATCTGAGAAGCCTAGCTCGTATATTCTATGCTTATATACATACTCTAATGCTGTCAATACACCATCTGCATCAGCACCTGGTAGTCTGGGAACCCTTGATCTCCATGCACCAGTTGTTATAATTACCGCATCATAGTTATTAACGATCTCTTCTAGCGGTATATTCTTTTCAACAAAGTCATCCCCCTCATCATGCCGGGGCTTTCCAGCAAAAACTTTTGTCCTTAATAAAAACTTAACACCAAAGTTCTCCTTAAGCACCTTAATTCCTTCTAGAACTCTCTCCCTGGGGATCCTCCATGGAGGAATGGCAAAAATCATTAATCCCCCAGGAAGAGGTTGTTTATCATATATATCTACATCATATCCCTGGCATACAAGATACCCTGTTGCAGCTAATCCAGCAGGTCCAGCACCTATAACTGCCACTTTCCCACGGCTTGAAGAAGGTTTTTCCTTACACAGAAAAGCAAACCTCATTATATCTTCAAGCATTAAATATCACCAAGTTTCATGGCATTGCTAATGCTTATAATATGTTTGCTATTTATCTAAAGTTTTACATTATCCTAATATTTTAGATAAGCTAAATAAAACCTTCGGTTAGAATATATACAATACATATATGAATGGACATCTATATACACAAGGCGAAGTAATAGTTACTTAAATAATCAAATATGTACTATATTGAAGTATAAGCTAGATAATTTATCATTCAACTAAATGTTTTTGAATATACTGCTAGCCTTTCATAACAAATCTCTCCATTTTTGACTCCTTCTTAAAAAGCTTCTTCCATAGCTTATAGTGTTTCTCACACAAGTATATAACACCGGGTCTTCGCGGTGGGTGTGCACCATATACGTGGAGTTTATACCCTTTTTCTTCTAGAACTTTAGCATTTACATAGCTGACTTCATGTATTCCTTCCTCATTACATTCTTCTATACTACATTTCTTTTTAGCCATAAGCATCCTCCTCTACAATATCCTATCATTTTATTCGGGGATATAAAGTAAAAGATTTTTTGATATCTTAGTTTGTTTTATTCTAAAAGCATTAATCTTTATATCTCAATCTATAAACCATGCTAGCATCAAGGGGTATTTGATCACCATTTCTTTGCACTATAAGACTTCCATCATCTTTTACATCAATTGCAATTCCTTCAATTATTCCACTAGAGGTTTCAACAATTACGCGCCTACCTATGGTATCAAGATAGTGCATGTAGTTTTCAATAAGTTTATCTTTTTCCCCAACAATCTTGTTTATTCTAGCAAGCCAGCCAACAATGTATGCTAATAGATTGTTCCGGGGCTTCATACCGATTAGTTTCTTAATTGATGTAGCACCTTCAACTGATACATCATTGTTTGCGTTGATTCCTATACCTATATATACAATAAAGTATTGTGGAAATGCTTCAGCTTCAATAAGTATTCCAGCTATCTTGTTCCCATTAATAACAACATCATTTGGCCACTTTATCCTAGCCTTTATACTATATAGACTTTCAAGAGCCTTAGATATAATTACAGGAACAGCTACTGGAACATAACGGGCTGTTTCAGAATTGACGGTAAGTGTTATTGTAGCCCATATTCCTCCAAGCCCTGTTTTCCAAGTTCTACCATGTCTACCACGTGCTTCTGCAAGATATTCTGCAACAACTATGCTCCAGGGCCCTAATCCTCTGGCTGCATCCTGGGTGCTGCCTAGAAGTGGTCTATGAATAAGCCTCCAACCCCACGGCTTTAGATTACTAGGATTATCAATAGGGTTCCAGTGCACTTTGGTATCATTATATTCTAATAGGTAGTTTTTACCAAGCTCCTTTAATAACTTATTAAGTCTTGTAAGTGAAAGACCGGTTTCCCATGCAAGTTCGCGTAGAACCCATTCTTTTCTCTCCATAAGCTTTGATACAATCAATAGCTTCATCAGTAGTTTCTCGCCAATAACCAAACTTTACTAATCCCCCCGTACAGTATTTTCCCACTATTATTCTACAAGTATGTGGTAGTATATAGACTATATACTGTACAAGCCTATGGTACATAGGTGTTGATTAGTTTTTGACACAGCATATGTTTCTATGTCACCAGCTCTTTAATAGAAGAACCTTATTCAATAAATGCTCTATATAATAGTGAGTTTATGGAACAAGTTTTCTAAGAACATATAATGTCTTATAAATACCTAGTCTATATGGTAGGTTGGGATAATGTTTTCTTAGTAACTCATAAACATTGAGAACTCTATTATAGTTATTATTAATATTGTTTTTATTTGGGACAAGATCTACTATGTCCTGTTGCCATAAACTACTTAGTAGGCTAAGTATAATGCTTCTCTTTCTTTCCATTTCTAATGCACTTAGATACTCAT